>JBCNOX010000380.1:0-5493 GCA_039593645.1 Pseudoduganella sp. | reverse complement strand
TGGGTTACACGACATCTGTCCCAGCGTCTCAATGTTGTGAGTCAACAGGAGAGTCTTCTGGCCCATGCGGGCAGAAGCGAGGGCCGCTTCGGTACCGGCGTGACCACCGCCGACAACGATAACGTCGAATTCAGTAGGAAATAACATGGTAAAAATTGGGGGAAAGCTGGGGATCGAACTGAATTATAAAGTTTTTTCGACCGTGCGAATTTTTTGGGCAGGATTTTTTTGATCGCAATGTTTCACGTGAAACAAAAAAGGGCGCCGTTTGGCGCCCTCTTCAACATTGTTCCACGTGAAACACTATCACTTAAACCATGCGTCATAGCCCGTTTTGATGATCAACAGCGCCACCACGACCAGGAACAGCCGGCGCACGAACTCGCTGCCATGTTTCAGCGCCAGCTTGGTTCCCAAAACCGAACCGACCACTTGGCAGGCAGCCATCATCAAACCCAACTGCCAAATGACATGGCCGGTGAATCCAAACAGCAGGATCGCCGCAACATTGCACGCCACATTCACCACCTTGGCAGCGGCCGAAGCGCCCAGGAAGTCAAAGCCAAAACTCCGAACAAACAGGAACACCAGGAAGCTGCCAGTACCAGGCCCAAAGAAGCCGTCATAAAAACCTATGCCCGCCCCCACCAGTATCGCCAGCACCCTTTCCTTGGTGCCTGTATGCAAGGGCGCGTGAACACTGCCGAGATCCTTGCGACAGAAGGTATAAACCGCAACTGCCAGCAACACAAACGGCAGCAGTCCACGCAGGAAGTCCGGCGGAATCTTCGTGACGGTATAGGCACCAACGAAGGCAAACAGGAAAGCGGCAATCGCCGCCGGCGCGACAGTGGACCACGCGATCCGGGTCCGGCGGGCATAGTTCACCGCTGCCGCACCGGTTCCAAACACGCTGGCGACCTTGTTCGTGCCCAACAGCGTCGCTGGTGGCGTGCTTCCCATAGCCGAGAACAGAGCAGGAATCTGGATCAGTCCACCGCCGCCAACCACCGCATCCACAAAACCTGCCGCGAACGCCGCTCCCGCCAACAAACCGAACTCGACCATTACACTGCCCCAGCTATATTCAGAAACGTAATATTGTAAGTCGGAAATGAGCAGGGCGTTGAAGGCTGGTGTAAGCTGTCCCAATGGACACGTTGACTTCTTTCAGCTTCGCGACCGTTCCCACAATACTCTCGTCTCCCGGCGCAACGAAAGCCTTGGGCCAGGAACTCCGCGCCCGCTTTCCGAATATCCAGCAAGTGCTGATCGTTACCGACCAGGGCTTCTTGCGAACCGGCTTGGCCGATGCCCCAACTGCAAGCTTGCGCGCGGCAATGTTTCACGTGGAACAATTTGGGGACGTGATAGCTGATCCGCCGGAACATGTGATCGAAGACGCCGTCACCCTCGCCCGCCAGCATGAAATCGAGCTCGTCATCGGACTCGGCGGTGGAAGCTCAATGGATGTCGCCAAACTCGTTGCGGTACTCGCCGCGAGCTCGCAATCGCTGTCCGAAATCTACGGCATTGGAAATGTGCGTGGCTCGCGCCTGCCCCTGGTTCAAATCCCGACGACAGCCGGCACCGGCTCTGAGGTAACGAACATCTCTATCGTCACGACCGGCGCCACCAGCAAAACGGGCATCGTCGCTCCCCAGCTCTACGCCGACATGGCCATCCTGGACGCCGAACTCACCATCGGGCTGCCGGCGGCAGTGACTGCCGCAACCGGCATCGACGCCATGGTCCACGCCATCGAGGCCTATACCAGCAAGCACAAAAAGAACCCGCTATCGGACGGACTGGCCCGCCAGGCGCTGACCCTGCTATCACGCCACCTGATCCGAGCTTGCGAAAACGGCGGCCAGGACCTGGCTGCGCGCCAGGCAATGCTATTGGGCGCCATGCTGGCTGGACAGGCATTCGCCAATGCACCAGTCGCAGCCGTCCATGCGCTCGCCTATCCAATCGGTGGCATTTTCCACGTCCCGCATGGGCTCTCGAACTCTCTGGTTCTACCCCACGTCCTGCGCTTTAATTCGGAAGCTTGCGCGGAACAATATGCCGAGCTGGCCACGATTGTCGTGCCCCACGCTGAAGGCAGCGTGATCGCCCGCGCCGAGGCCCTTGCTGTTGCGATGCAACAATTTGCCACTATTACGGGACTGCCGCGTACCCTGCGCCAGGTCGGGATTACCGCCAGCGACCTCGACCTGCTGGCCGACGACGCCATGAAGCAAACCCGTCTTCTCGGCAACAACCCTCGTCCGGTCACCCGCGAAGACGTCCACGCACTCTACAAACTGGCGCTCTGAACTTCCCGTATAGCAACGATATAATCCGCGTTCTTTCAACACGCGGATACTGCAAATGGCCCTTTGGTCAGCCCTTCCACTTCTCTTGCTCATGGCTGGAACCGCCACCGCGGGCGATGGAATCAACGGGCGTTTTGGCCAAACGGAAATCCGCTACATCGCCGCCAAGCCGGCAGTCTTCCACAACGGACGCATGGCGCTCGACATCGACGATGCCGACGAGGCGGCGATACTCCGCCTGGTACCGGAAGCAACAAGAGACTTCGTCCTCATCCAGGCCAGGAAGCCAACGCAGAAATGCTTCGCCAGCTATCGCCTGCTGAGTATCCAGTCGAGGGCGCCGCTGCAGACTTCACCCGCATTCGGCGACTGTGCCGAAATTGCAGGCATCACTATCGCCGGCGAATATCCGGTCATTCACCTGCGCCAGGCCAACGGAAAAATTGAGCAGCTTGCGTGGAAAGACGGGAAGATATTCGAGCTGTCACCGGTGACCGAGCCATGCTTCGCAAAGCACCAGCAAGCGATTGAAAAGAGCGGCAGGCAGCCGCAGGCAGCCAACGTTGTCGCAGCCGGCGAAGGGCGTTTGCAATTTCACTCTGCGCCCGAGCAACGCTGCGAAATAGCCGGCACCTTCGTTGTTCCGGGCGACCGTCTGGAAGCTTCACGCGTGCACGGCCGCTACACGCTGGTCTTCTACCAACACCCAAAGGCGGCGCGCGTCGCAGCCGGATGGGTCGACAGCGCCCGCCTCAAGCCGGCCAACTAAGCCTGCTTGCGTTTCTTGCCCTGCAGGTAGAGGATTTCACCAACAATCCCTTTACGGAACAACAGGACGCAGGCGACGAATATAAAGCCGATCACCAGGCTGACTGCTTCGCCAAGAGTCGAGAACCACTCGACCCCGGTGGAACTGGCCATCATGCTGCCAAAGTCGCCAAGCTTGTTCTCCAGCGAGATGATCAGGATGGCGCCGATGATTGGGCCGACCAGCGTTCCCATGCCGCCAACCAGCGTCATGAGGATCACAAGGCCAGACATCGCCCAGTGCACATCGGTCAGCGTTTCGAAGCCCAGGACGATCGACTTGGTTGCGCCAGCCAGGGAGGCGAGCGAGGCGGAAAGCACGAACGCGGCCAGCTTGTACTTGTCCACGTCATAGCCAAGCGAAATCGCCCGCGGCTCGTTTTCCTTGATCGCTTTCAGCACCTGGCCAAACGGCGAATGCACCGTGCGCATGATCAACGCAAAGCCGGCGATGAAAATCCCCAGCACCACGTAGTACATCGCGAAGTCGCTGCCCAGGTCGAGCATGCCAAGCAGCTTGCCACGCGGGATGCCCTGCAAGCCATCTTCGCCGCCCGTGAAATCGGTAAAGCGCAGCGCCGCAAAGAACACCATCTGCGCCAGCGCCAGCGTAATCATCGAAAAGTAGATTCCCTGGCGGCGAATCGCCAGGCCGCCCATCACCAGCCCAATCAGCGCACCCGCAGCCACGCCCACCAGCAAACTCAGTTCAAACGGCAGCCCCCAGTTCTTCAAGGCGTTGCCGGCGAAGTAGCCCGCCGCGCCGAAGAAGGCTGCATGGCCGAACGACAGCAAGCCCGTAAAACCAATCAGCAAGTTGAACGCGCAGGCAAACAGCGCGAAGCACAGAAGCTTCATCAGCAGCACGGGATAGCCGACAAACGGCGCACCCAGCGCCAGCACGAATGCGATGGAGTAGCCCAGCTTCTTGTTCATTTACTTTTCCTTGCCAAACAGGCCGGCGGGGCGCAGCAATAGGATGATGACCATCACCAAAAACACCACGGTGTTGGCGAACTCGGGATAGAACACTTTCGTCAGCCCCTCGATCACGCCGAGCGCAAGGCCGGTCACAATCGAGCCAAGAATCGAGCCCATGCCTCCGATCACCACAACGGCGAATACGACGATAATCAGGTTCGAGCCCATCAGGGGTGTCACTTGCTGGATTGGAGCCGCCAGGACGCCTGCAAAGCCCGCCAAAGCGACGCCGAAGCCATAGGTCAGGGTGACCATCAGCGGCACGTTGATCCCGAAGGCTTCCACCAGCTTCGGGTTCTCGGTGCCGGCGCGCAGGTAGGCACCCAATTTGGTCTTCTCGATCACAAACCAGGTCGCCAGGCAAACCACCAGGGAAGCCAGCACCACCCAGGCGCGGTAATTCGGCATCACCATGAAGCCAAGGTCGGTCGCCCCCTGCAGGGCCTCAGGCGTCTCGAACGGCTGCCCTGAGACCCCGTAAAACGAGCGGAAACCACCTTCGATCAGCAGGGTCAGCCCGAATGTCAACAGCAGCCCGTAAAGATGATCGAGCTTGTACAAGCGGCGCAGCATGGTCCTCTCGATCACCACGCCCAACACGCCAACGATCAACGGCGCCAGCAGCAGCATGCTCCAATAGCTCATGCCGAAGTAGGTCATGCCGATCCATGCGAGGAAGGCGCCCATCATGTACATGGCGCCGTGCGCGAAATTGATCACATTCAGCAGCCCGAAAATCACGGCAAGGCCGAGGGACAGCATGGCGTAGAAAGAGCCGTTGACGAGCCCCAGCAAAAGCTGGGACATCATCATCGGAAGCGGGCGGCCGAAGATCTCCATCTAGCTTACTTCCACAGGGCGCACTTGGATTCGGCCTTGGACATGTAGGCCTGGTCACCGGGAATCGTCGCCACGACCTTGTAGTAATCCCATGGATACTTGGATTCCGATGGCTTCTTCACTTCCATCAAGTACATGTCGTGCACCATGCGGCCATCCGGGCGGATCACTCCATTGCTGGTGAAGACGTCCTTGATAGGGGTCGATTTCAGCTTCGCCATCACCTTGTCGGCATCGTCGGTGCCCACGGCCTTCACGGCCGCCAGGTATTGCGTGGCTGCCGAATAATCGCCCGCCTGCAGCATCGACGGCTCCTTCTTCATCTTCGCGAAGTAACGCTTCGACCAGGCGCGCGTGGTGTCGTTCATGTCCCAGTACCAGCCGTCGGTCAGGTACATGCCGGCGGTGGCGTTCAATCCCAGCGAATGAATGTCGTTGATGAACACCAGCAGCCCTGCCATCTTCATCTTCTTCGCAACGCCGAATTCATTGGCGGCCTTGACCGAATTGATAAAGTCGCCGCCGGCGTTGGCCAGGCCGAGCA
>JBCNOX010000038.1:0-18334 GCA_039593645.1 Pseudoduganella sp. | reverse complement strand
GCGCCAGTACCCATCACTTCGCCGGTCGATTTCATTTCCGGCCCAAGAATGGTGTCAACCCCGGGGAATTTCGCAAACGGCAAGACAGACTCCTTGACGCTGTAATAAGGCGGAATCACCTCCGCGGTGACGCCCTGCTCCGCCAGCGAGCGGCCAGCCATGCAGCGCGCCGCGACCTTGGCCAACTGCACGCCGGTCGCCTTTGAAACAAATGGAACGGTGCGCGAGGCGCGTGGATTCACTTCCAGCACGTAGACGCGGTCCACCGTGCGGCCATCGGCTTTCTGCCGCTGCACCGCGAATTGCACGTTCATCAGGCCGACCACGTTCAGGCCGCGCGCCAGGCGCGCAGTCTGGCGCTTGATCTCCGCCACGGTGGCTTCGGCCAGCGAATAAGGCGGCAGGCTGCAGGCAGAGTCGCCGGAGTGGATGCCGGCCTGCTCGATGTGCTCCATCACGCCGCCGATCACGACTTCGACGCCATCGCTGACGCAATCCACGTCGACTTCGATGGCGTCGTTGAGGAACCGGTCGAGCAGCACGGGCGAGTCGTGGGATACCTTGACCGCTTCACGCATATAGCGCTCCAGGTCGGCGCGCTCGTGGACAATTTCCATGGCACGACCGCCCAGCACATACGAGGGGCGCACCACCAGCGGGTAGCCGATCTCCTCGGCCATGGCCACCGCCTGCTGCTCGTTGCGCGCGGTGCGGTTGGACGGCTGGCGCAGGTCCAGCTCATGCAGCAGCTTCTGGAATCGCTCGCGGTCTTCGGCGGCATCGATCATGTCGGGCGAGGTGCCGATGATCGGCACGCCGTTCGCCTCCAGCGCCAGGGCCAGCTTGAGCGGGGTCTGGCCGCCGTACTGCACGATCACGCCTTCCGGCTTTTCAATGGCGACGATTTCCAGCACGTCTTCCAGCGTCAGCGATTCAAAATACAGGCGGTCGGAGGTGTCGTAGTCGGTCGACACGGTCTCCGGATTGCAGTTGACCATGATGGTCTCGTAGCCGTCCTCGCGCATCGCCAGCGCGGCATGCACGCAGCAGTAGTCGAATTCGATGCCCTGGCCGATGCGGTTCGGGCCACCGCCCAGCACCATGATCTTCTTCTTGTCGGTCGGGATGGACTCGCATTCCTCGTCGTAGGTCGAGTACATATAGGCGGTGCGGGTGGCGAATTCGCCGGCGCAGGTGTCGACGCGTTTGTACACCGGACGGATGCCCTGGGCATGGCGCTGCCTGCGCACGTCGTCTTCGTGCACGCCAAGCAGCGCGGCCAGGCGGCGGTCGCTGAAGCCTTGCTGCTTCAAGCGGCGCAGCACCTGGCTGTCAAAGCCGCCCAGCTGTTGCGTAGCCACCCATTCTTCGACTTCCACCAGATCCTGGATCTGGGCCAGGAACCATGGGTCGATATGGGACAGGCGGTTCACCTCGACCAGCGACATGCCTTGCGCGAAGGCTTCGCCGACGTACCAGATGCGCTGCGGACCCGGCAGGCGCAGTTCCTGCTCGATCACGTCGCGGCCGGTTGCGATGCGCTGCAAGCCGTCGACGCCGATATCCAGGCCGCGCAAGGCCTTCTGGAACGATTCCTGGAAGGTGCGGCCCATGGCCATCACCTCGCCCACGGATTTCATCTGCGTGGTCAGGCGGTCGTTGGCGCCGGCGAACTTCTCGAAGGCGAACCGCGGGATCTTGGTGACTACGTAGTCAATCGCAGGCTCAAAAGAAGCCGGGGTGGCGCCGCCGGTAATATCGTTCTGCAGTTCGTCGAGGGTGAAGCCAACGGCCAGCTTGGCGGCCACGCGGGCGATGGGGAAGCCGGTAGCCTTGGACGCCAGCGCCGAAGAACGCGACACGCGCGGATTCATCTCGATCACGATCATGCGGCCGTCCTTTGGATTGACCGCGAACTGCACGTTCGAGCCGCCGGTATCCACGCCGATTTCACGCAATACGTTCAGCGACGCATCGCGCATGATCTGGTATTCCTTGTCGGTCAGGGTCTGCGCCGGCGCCACGGTGATCGAGTCGCCGGTATGCACGCCCATCGGGTCCAGGTTCTCGATCGAGCAGACGATGATGCAGTTGTCCTTGCGATCGCGCACCACTTCCATCTCGAATTCCTTCCAGCCGATCAGGGACTCTTCGATCAGCAGTTCGGAAGTCGGCGACAGCTCCAGGCCGCGCAGGCAGATGGCAGTGAATTCATCGGCGTTGCGGGCGATGCCGCCGCCGCTGCCACCCATGGTGAACGATGGGCGGATGATGACCGGGAAGCCGAGGCGCTCCTGCGCCTGCCAGGCTTCGGCCATGGTGTGGGCAATGCCGGAACGGGCCGATTGCAGGCCGATGCGTTCCATGGCCGCCTTGAATTTGGCGCGGTCTTCGGCGCGGTCGATGGCTTCCGGGGTGGCGCCGATCAGCTCCACATTCAAGCGTTCCAGCACGCCGTGGCGATGCAGGTCCAGCGCGCAGTTCAGCGCGGTCTGGCCGCCCATGGTCGGCAGCACGGCCTGAGGACGTTCTTTCTCGATGATGCGCGCCACGGTTTCCCAGGTGATCGGCTCGATATAAGTGACATCGGCCATGCCCGGGTCGGTCATGATGGTGGCCGGGTTGCTGTTGACCAGCACGACTTCGTAGCCCTCTTCGCGCAGGGCTTTGCAGGCCTGGGCACCGGAGTAATCGAATTCGCAGGCCTGGCCGATCACGATCGGGCCGGCGCCAATGATCAGGATGCGCTGGATATCGGTACGCTTAGCCATGGCGTGCGCCCTCCATCATGCTGACGAAGCGGTCGAACAGCGGCGCCAGGTCGTGCGGCCCGGGCGAGGCCTCGGGGTGCCCCTGGAAACAGAACGCCGGCTTGTCGGTGCGGCGGAAGCCTTGCAGCGACCCGTCGAACAGGGAAATATGAGTGACTGCGCAGTTATTCGGCAGCGAATCTGGATCGACGGCAAAGCCGTGGTTCTGCGAAGTGATCATTACTCGTCCGGTTTCAATGTCTTGTACAGGGTGGTTCGCGCCGTGATGGCCGAATTTCATTTTCATGGTGCGGGCGCCGGAAGCCAGCGCCATGATCTGGTGGCCGAGGCAGATGCCGAAGGTCGGCACAGCGCGCTCAATCAGTTCACGTGCAGCTTCAATCGCGTAATCGCAGGGCTGCGGGTCGCCCGGCCCGTTGGACAGGAAGATTCCGTCCGGGTTCAGCGCCAGGGCGGCAGCGGCGCCGGCCTTCGCCGGCAGCACGGTTACACGGCAACCGCGCTGGGCCAGCATGCGCAGGATGTTCGCTTTGACTCCGAAGTCAAACGCGACCACGTGGCAGCGCGGCTGCATCTGGCGGCCGTGGCCCTGGCCCAGCGCCCATTCGGTCTCGGTCCATTCATAAGGGGCAGCGGTGCTGACGGTCTGCGCCAAGTCCAGGCCCGACAGGCCCGGAAACTCGCGCGCCAGGCGCAGCGCATCGTCCGCGCTGCCGCCAGCGACGATGGCGCCGGACTGGGCGCCCTTCTCGCGCAGGATGCGGGTCAGCTTGCGGGTGTCAATGCCGGCAATCGCCACCACGCCCTGCTCCGCCAGCCAGGACGACAGGTCCTGCTCGCTGCGGAAGTTCGACGCCAGCAAAGGCAGGTCTTTCACCACCAGGCCAGCGGCATGAATCAGCGGCGCTTCGCCGTCTTCGCGATTGACGCCGGTATTGCCGATGTGCGGATAAGTCAGCGTCACGATCTGCCGGCTGTAGCTTGGGTCGCTCAGGATTTCCTGGTACCCGCTCATGGCGGTATTGAAAACGACTTCGCCAGCCGTGGAGCCGTTGGCACCGATCGCGATGCCTTCGAACAGGGTGCCATCAGCCAATGCGAGAATAGCGCGCCCGGCATTCCCGTGGGGATGCTTGAGTGGGTGTTTCATCAGGGGTTCTCCTGGGGTCCGTATCGTTATAAAATCAACAAACAGAATTACTCAGCAGTAATTCCTAGCGCGCTGGAAGCTACGATACGCCGGCACACCCCCGCCAAAACTCTCCAATGGTCACAAGGCCCCGTTCTGAACCCAAAATAACTTGCGGTGGCGCAATTCCGCAACGTGACCGAATAGCAAAGTGCTCCGATATATAATGTCGGCCATGACAAAATTGACCATCATCGTTGCCACTGATTCCAACAATGGCATAGGCATCAACAACACGCTTCCCTGGCATTTGCCCGAGGACCTGGCGCACTTCAAGCGCCTCACTTCCGGCCACCCGATTATCATGGGCCGCAAGACCTTCGATTCGATCGGCCGCCCTTTGCCGAACCGCCGCAACATCGTCATCAGCCGCAACGCGGACTGGCGGCATGAGGGCGTGGAGCGCGTCGCTTCGCTGGAAGAAGCGCAAGCGCTGGTTGCCGGCGACGGCGAGGCGTTCGTCATCGGCGGTGCGCAGGTGTACCAGCAAGCCTTGCCACTGGTTGACAAGCTTGTAATCACCCGTATCGGCCGCACTTACGAGTGCGATGCATTCTTTCCGGCGCTGGCTGCCGGTGAATGGCGGGAAGTGGCACGCGAAGAACACGTTTCGGCAGCCGGGCTGCCTTATTCTTTTATTAGCCTTATCAGGAACTAGAACATGTCCGGACACGGTTTCCACGTCCACGGCCCACACGATCATGCCGTGGAACACGCAGCACACAGCAACGACAAATTCTCCGGCAATATCGCCGTGACCACGGCCATCCTGGCGACCGTGGGCGCCATCTTCGGCTACCAGGGCGGCGCCACGCAGAACGATGCGGCCCTGTTCAAGAACAATGCCGCTATCGCCAAGACCGAAGCGGCGAACCGCTGGAACTACTACCAGGCCAAATCGGCCAAGCAGAACCTGGCCGAACTGGCCATGACCCTGCCTAACGTCGATCCGAAGCGCTACGAAGCCGAGGTGGCGCGCTACAAGGAAGAGAAGTCGGAAATCAAGAAGGATGCCGAGCAGTGGGAAGCCAAGTCGGCCGAGTGGGACCATAAGTCCGACCACGCGCTGCACAAGCACCACCAGTGGGCGCTGGCCACCACGGCCGAACAGATCGCGATTGCGCTGGCCGCGATCACCCTGCTGACCAACCGTAAATGGCTGATGTATGCCACCTACGGCGTGGCTGCCGTGGGCATCGGCCTCGGCGTGGTTGCGATGCTGTAAAAATATTCACCACCGGGGGGCAATTTCTGCGATACTCCCGGTCTTATTTTTTTGAGGCGCTTGGTCGCGCCTGGAGAACATCGATGAAATTCCGCTTCCCCATCGTCATCATTGACGAGGATTTCCGTTCCGAGAACACGTCCGGCCTGGGTATTCGCGCCCTCGCCGCCGCGATGGAAAACGAAGGCATGGACGTCCTGGGTGTGACCAGCTACGGCGACCTGGCGCAGTTCGCGCAGCAGCAGTCGCGCGCCTCGGCCTTCGTGCTGTCGATCGACGACGAAGAATTCGGCGGCGGTTCGCTCGAGGAAACCGACCTGGCGCTGGCTTCGCTGCGCGCTTTCGTTTCCGAGATCCGCCACAAGAACGCCGACATCCCGATCTACCTGTACGGTGAAACCCGCACTTCGCGCCATATCCCCAACGATATCCTGCGCGAGCTGCACGGCTTCATCCACATGTTCGAGGACACTCCGGAATTCGTGGCGCGCCACATCATCCGCGAAGCCAAATCCTACCTGGACAGCCTGGCGCCGCCCTTCTTCCGCGCCCTGGTGCACTACGCGAACGACGGTTCCTACTCTTGGCACTGCCCGGGCCACTCCGGTGGCGTGGCGTTCCTGAAGTCGCCGATCGGCCAGATGTTCCACCAGTTCTTCGGTGAGAACATGCTGCGTGCCGACGTCTGCAACGCGGTGGAAGAACTGGGGCAACTGCTGGACCACACCGGTCCCGTCGCCGCCTCCGAGCGCAACGCCGCCCGCATCTACAACGCCGACCACGCCTACTTCGTCACCAACGGCACCTCCACCTCCAACAAGATGGTGTGGCATTCGACCGTGGCGCCGGGCGACATCGTGGTGGTCGACCGTAACTGCCACAAGTCGATCCTGCACTCGATCATCATGTGCGGCGCGATCCCTGTGTTCCTGATGCCGACCCGCAACAACCTCGGCATCATCGGTCCGATTCCGCTGGAAGAGTTCTCAATGGAGAGCATCGAGCGCAAGATCGCCAACAACCCGTTCGCCCAGGCTGCGGTGAACAAGAAGCCGCGCATCCTGACCATCACCCAGTCGACCTACGACGGCGTGGTCTACAACGTGGAAACCCTGCGCGAAATGTTGGACGGCAAGATCGACACCCTGCACTTCGACGAAGCCTGGCTGCCGCACGCGACCTTCCACGACTTCTACAAGAACATGCACGCGATCGGCAAGGATCGTCCGCGCGCCAAGGAATCGATGATCTTCTCGACCCAGTCGACCCACAAGCTGCTGGCAGGTCTGTCGCAGGCTTCGCAGGTGCTGGTGCGCGATTCCGAGACCGTCAAGCTGGACAAGGATGCCTTCAACGAGGCATACCTGATGCACACCTCGACCTCGCCGCAATACTCGATCATCGCTTCGTGCGACGTCGCAGCGGCCATGATGGAAGCGCCGGGCGGCACCGCCCTGGTGGAAGAATCCATCCTGGAAGCGCTGGACTTCCGCCGCGCGATGAAGAAGATCGACGAGGAATGGGGCCAGGACTGGTGGTTCAAGGTCTGGGGCCCGGACACCTTCGCCGACGAAGGCATCGGCTCGCAGGAAGACTGGATCTTCACCGAGGAGAGCAAGAAGTGGCACGGCTTCGGCGACCTGAAGCCGGGCTTCAACATGCTGGATCCGATCAAGGCCACCATCGTCAACCCGGGCCTGTCGCTGGACGGCCAGTTCGGCGAGACCGGCATCCCGGCCTCGATCGTGACCAAGTACCTGGCGGAACACGGCGTGATCGTCGAGAAGTGCGGCCTGTATTCCTTCTTCATCATGTTCACCATCGGCATTACCAAAGGCCGCTGGAACACACTGCTGACCGCGCTGCAACAGTTCAAGGACGACTACGACAAGAACGCGCCAATGTGGCGCATCCTGCCGGAGTTCTCGGCTGCCAACCCGCGCTATGAGCAGATGGGCCTGCGCGACCTGTGCCAGCAGATCCACGACTTCTACAAGGCCTACGACGTGGCGCGCCTGACCACGGAAATGTACCTGTCGGACATGGTGCCTGCGATGAAACCGTCGGACGCCTTCGCCAAGATGGCGCACCGCGAAATCGAACGGGTGGCCCTGGACGACCTGGAGGGCCGCATCACCTCGATCCTGCTGACGCCTTACCCACCGGGCATCCCGCTGCTGATCCCGGGCGAGCGCTTCAACAAGACCATCGTCGACTACCTGCGCTTTGCGCGCGACTTCAATGAACGCTTCCCTGGCTTCGAGACCGACGTGCATGGCCTGGTCAAGCGCGAAGTGAACGGCCGCAAAGACTACTTCGTCGACTGCGTCAAGCAATAAATCTGCGCTGTGGATGGTGCGCCGCAACCCGGCGCACGATTGATTCAACTCAACGCAGTCGCCCCTTTTCACACTATAGTTGACTTCCTGTCCTTCCGGAGGGGCGACTATATGGCGCTTTCAGCTTGCATTCTCGCGGCCGGGAAGGCGCCGGACAATGCCAGCAACAGGTTGCGGATAGACCTGTCCGATGCTGGCGTTTCCCTCCTCGAAGCACCGCAAGATAGCGAGGCTTCCATCTTCCTGTTCAGGCAATGGAATGGAGAACTGGCTGCCAGCCTCCATGCTGCGGGGGCGCAGCAGATGCTTGCGATCTGTTGTGAGCCTGCCGAACTGGCAGCCGACGCCATGTGGGAAGTGCTTGCCGCCGGCGCCTCCGACCTGCTGCTGTGGCGCGATGGCGAGGCGATCCTGCCTCAGGTGCTGGCGCGCCTGGAACGCTGGCACGAAGTCGCACAACTGATGTCGTCCGAACGCATACGCGCTTGCCTTGTAGGACAAAGCGCCGCGTGGCGCCGCACGCTGCAAAACGTGGTCGAGGTTGCGGCATTCACCCATTCCCCTGTCCTGATCACCGGCGAAACCGGCACCGGCAAGGACTTGCTGGCGCAAGCGATTCATCGCCTGAACGGCGGTCCTGGCCCGCTGACTGTCATCGATTGCACCACGCTGTCGCCGGATCTGGCGGGCAGCGAACTGTTCGGGCACGAACGCGGCGCCTTCACAGGCGCCTACAGTGCGCGCGATGGCGCCTTTGCCGCGGCCAATGGCGGCGTATTATTCCTTGACGAAGTGGGCGAGTTGCCGTTACCGCTGCAGGCGCAGCTCCTGCGCGTGATCCAGGAACAGCAGTATCGCCGCGTCGGCAGCAATGAGTGGCATCCCACGCGCTTCCGCCTGGTGTGTGCTACCAACCGGGACCTGGAGGCGGAGGTCCAGCGCGGCGCATTTCGCGCCGACCTGTATTACCGCATCGCGGCGTGGTGCTGCCACACGCCGCCGCTGCGCGAACGGCAAGGCGATATCCTGCCGTTGGTGCAGCACTTCCTGCGCCAGTTGAGCGGGCACGATGTCGACCTCGATCCCGCCGTACGCCAATACCTGCTTACCCGCAGCTATCCCGGCAATGTGCGCGACCTGCGCCAGACGGTGGCACGCATCTGGCACCGCCACATCGGTCCAGGTCCGCTCACCATCGGCGACGTGCCGCCGCAGGAGCGGCCGGGAGGCGAAGTCCCATGCTGGCCCGATGCGGCCTTCATCAATGCCATCGGACGTGCGGTAGACCTTGGCGTCAACCTTGCCCGCATCGGCCAGGCGGCGACCGACACGGCCATCCAGCTTGTACTCCAGCAGGAAGGCGACAACAACCAGCGCGCCGCCCTGCGCCTGGGCGTGACTGATCGCACGCTGCAGCTGCGCCGCAAGGCGCGCTGCGCCCCGGCTTAGCTGCCTCCGATCAGGCGCAGCAAGTTGCCGCCCAGGACCAGGCTCTCATCCCCTGCCCCGAGCCGCAGCAGGCGTATCTTCTCGAGCTCCACGCCGGGATGCAGCCACGGGCCGTCGCTCCCGAACAGGACCTTGTGCGCGCCCGCCCGGCGAATCGCCTGGTCGAGCAAGTCGAAACGGCGCACGCCGGCGCTGTCGGTGTAGATATTCCGGTGCCGGGCCAGATGGTCGATCAGGGCCAGTTGCGCCGACCAGTCGTCGGCAAAGCTACCCAGGTGAGGCAGGATGAAATTCACGTCGGGATATTGCTCTGCCAGCAGTTCGGCCACCGAGGTGACCCCGACCGGGTCGTACAGCACCGGCAGGCCGAAGTGGCGCGCAACCTCGCACACCTCGCCAGTGATCGGCGCATCGTGCCGGTGCAGCTTGATGCCGACAAAACCATACTCCTCCACTGCCTTGCGCACCAGCACCGCGATGCGCCCTGCGTCACGCCGGGCGTGGACGAAGGCGAAGGCCAGGTAGCGATCAGGCGCCGCCGTCACTAGCCGCGCCACGCCGGCGTTGGCGGCGCCGTAGTCGGAGTGGAAGGCAGCCAGCAGCACAGTGCGGTCGATGCCGGCCTCGCGTGCGCGCCGGGCGTAGCGGCCCAGCGAGGCGTTGCTGTCCCAGGGGCCGGTCAAGCCATCGCCCGGACCGGCGTGGCAATGGCAATCGATAATCATGATTTGCCGAACTGCGGGGCGTGAGTGCGCAGCGCTTCCAGCACGGCGCGGCGTACCGCTTGCGCACTGCCGTCACTGTCGCCCGCCGCCTGTGCCGCGCTGCCGGCGATGCGTACGAAGCGGCGCGCCACTTCCAGCTCCCGGTCCACTTCCGGCATTTCCTGCATTTCCATTTCCAGCGCATTGCTCAGCGCCCCACCCAGCGCACGCCCCAGGGCCGTGCCCACGCCGGGAATCGGGATGAATGAGCCCAGCGCGCCGCCAACGAAAGGCAGGGCCTTCTTGGCAATCCCTTTCAGGATGCCGCCAAGCGGCCTGGCCACTTTCCTGATGCCTTTCCAGACGCCCTTGAACATCTTGCCCAGGAATTGCTCAAGCTCCTCCTCGCTCTGCACGCCCAGCAACTCCATCGCCAGTTCCATCTCCTGCTCGGAACTGAACGGCCCGTGCTGGCAGCGCTTGCAGCCGCACGGCGCTTCATGCTCTTCGCCAAGCACCTGGAATTCCAGTTCGCGGCGCTGGTTGGTCAGCACGCCCTGGTGGTGCCTGAACATCGTATCGTGCAGGGTCCGTTCGCGCCGGCGCCGGTCGCCATCGTCCGCCAGGTTGGCCGCCACGTAGACGCTGACTTCCGAAGGCCGGATGCCCATCATGCCCGAGCAGACGCGGTGCTGCACCAGGCGCTGTCCCATATGCCGGGCCTGACCGCTATAGCCCCTGCGCTGGCCGTTGACGGTAAATTCAAGGTAGTACAGCCCTGGTCCATGCGTGCGCGGATCGCTCGGCGCCCGGTCAAGCGAGGCAACCGCGACATAGGCCGGACGCAGGGCCGCCGGCATCCGTCCCACGGCGCCGGCTATGGTTGGCGGCAGTTCGCTGTTTCCGTCGCCGCCACCATCGTCCTGGGCCGGTTCGCTGGCGGGCGGCTCGAGCAACGGCAGCGGTTCGAAGACCGGTACGCGGTACGGCCAGCCGCCACCGAATACCGGCGCCGGACGTGGTTTGCGGGGAGGACGTACACGCAACCGTCCCATTGGGCGGCCGCCTCTTGGCCGCCATTCGAACTCCATCGTCTCAAACATGCAGCACCTCCATCAGTTGTCCGATTGAGCGGGCGGCATAGGCGACCTCCTGTGCGCTGTGATCCGCCCGCAGCAGCAAGGTCAGGATTTGCCTTGCCGGTGTTCCCTGCAACAGCACTTCGACCCCGGCCAGCGACAGTTCTCTCTTCACCGCCGGGCCATCGCATGAATGCGGCACCAGGATGCGCTGGACCGGGAATTCACCGCCCATGCAGGCAATTCCAAACGCGGCCAGTTCCTCCCGCAACTGCGCAATCCGCTCCCGCAGCCGCTCGCGCAGGGCCCGGCCCATCCTGCGGTTGGACTCCAGTGCGCAGCGTCCCGCCGCAATCGCCGCCACCGAAGGCGGGCTGCAATGGACTCGTGTCGCGCTGGCTGCTATGAAGCTGCCCAGCAATGTGCGCGGTCCCGCCAGTACCGCCAGCGGTGCACCGAAACCCTTGGCCAGCGAAGCGCCTGCCAGTACCGGCCCGCCGCCAAGGCCATGCTTGGCCACCGATCCGCCGCCGTCCACGCCCAGCACCCCAAGCGCCTGCGTATCGTCCAGCAGCAGCAGGCCGCCCCAGGAGTCGGCAATATCGGCATAAGCTGCCAGCGGCGGTGCAACAGCGTCGCCCGGCGAATAGCCGTCCGACAGGATTACCGGCCTGCGGCCCGCCTCACGCCAGCGCCGCGCCATCGCCGCTGCCTGCGCTGCATTGCAGTGGCTGAAGCACTGCAGCGGCACTCCTTGCGCGCGGGCTCGCTCGGCGCCCCAGCGCGCCACCGGATAAGCGGCGCTGTCCACCAGCAGCGCCACCCGCGTGGACGCCAGCCAGCCAAACAGGTCCCAGAACAGGTGCAGGCTGGAAGGCAGCAGGCAAGCCGCTTCGCAGTCCATCAGGCGCGCCAGTGCGACGCCCAGTTCCAGTTCTCCCGGCACCGGCTCCAGTGCCGCCGGCTTCCCCAGCGTCAGCTCATCCCAGGCCGGCAGCGACTGCGCGCGATGCCGCATGCCCAGGTACAGTGCGCTGGTAAAGTCGGCGCGCACCGCCGCCTCACGCCGTGCGCGGCATGGCCTCCAGCCGCTGCCGCAGCAGCACCGACGGCATGGTCGCCTCCAGTTTCGGATTGGCCGTTTCCGAAGTCAGGTCCACCCCGGCTACTGCGCGGTAGGCGTGCATATAGCCCTGGGCTTGCGGGCGCCAGAAGCGCGCCCAGGCGAAGGCCTCGGTCGGGTCGTACACTTCGCTCCAGTGGGTGTAGCGGATCGACAGCAGCAGCTGCTCGCCGAACATGGCCAGGTCGCGGAAGTGGGCTATGCTGGTGTCGCTCCAGCCCTGCACCTTCTTCATTGCATCAACCCGGTCCATCCACGGCTCGGGATGCGCCACCATCAGCCGCGTCGGCAGGAACTCGCGGAATTCCGGGCGCGCCAGCATCCATTGCTGCATCAGCATTTCAATGCGTGCCGTGGACGGCAGGTCGCCGAACTGGTTGTGCGCTCCCTGGGACAGGATCAGGTGCACTTCCTTCAGCGCGTTCAGGATCGGGAAGGCGTCGGCCTTGACCGTGGTGTCGTCGTCCTGGCGATAGAACGGCATCAGCTGGCGCAGCAGGTTGTGGAAGGCCTCGATGAACTTGGAGCGGCTGTCGGCTGGCCGGAAGTCGCGCACCGCCCTGCCGTCCAGGTGGATGCCGTAATGGTGGTCGTACTCGTAGTTGCGGCGCACGACGCTCAGGCGATGCTGCTCGTCCTGCACATAGCCCCACAGCAGGTTGTTCAGGGGCCGCAGCATGTCCACTTCCATGTTCGCCAGCGGGTCGGGTCCAATGCCGTGGGCCGGCGAGCGCACGTTCTGGAAGCGGCGCGTGATGGCATTCATGGTCTGCACCAGCATGCCCTCTTCCTGCCAATAGGACCAGATCAGCTCCATCATGCAGGGATTGACCAGGCGGTCGCGGATGAAACCGGCGCACAGCTCGGCGTCGTGGTGATCCTTGTGGTCCATGTGAATGCGCACGTCCGGCAGCTTGCTGCGGATCAGAGCCAGGTAAGGCAGGATGCGCGTCTTCGGGTCAAGTGCTGTCAGGTAGCGCTTGACCAGTTCATCTTCGAGCTTGCGGTCGTCCGGCAGGTCGCGCCGGTCCAGGTAATCGGCGTCCTCCTGGGGCCGGAAGGCGTACGGGGTACGCAACACGCCGCAATTAACCATGACAAAGGCCTCGGTCGCCGCCTTCAGCACGCGGTAGGAGTCCGAATCGCTGAAGGGCAAGGCACGTCGCTTTTCAAGCAGGCGGAAGGCCTGCTCCTTTTCGTTAAAGCGGCTGCGCTCGAAATCGGGAACTTCGCCGCCGGCATCGTTGCAGAACAAGTGGTCGATGAACAGCTTGTAGGTGTTGAACGACAGGGCCTCGGTGCTGTTCCGGATCAGGGTCCAGTGCGCGAGCACAGGGCGGAATTCCGCTTCCGTGCGCGATGCCTGGGTGGTGATCGTTCCGCTCACTTGCGTCGCGCTGCCTTCATCGACGATGATCGGTTCCGAAGCGCGATAGTGGGCTGCATCGTTCGGGTCCGGCGTGATCCCGTCCGGCTCCAGCGCGGCCATGTAGATATTCACTGCGGCCTCCGTGGTGCCTGTGGCATTCAGCCTCATGCTCGATTTAACGCCCTTCTGGGCCTGGCTTTGCAGCGGGGGCTCGGGCACATAGTAGATGCCATCCATCGGATTCAACTGGCCCGGCAGGTCATGCGATACCGTCACCCAGACGGTATCGCCCACCAGCCCGTGAGGCCGGTCCTGGCTGTCGCCATTGGCAAAGAACACCGGATCGAGCCTGAATGGGGGATCCAGCACGAACTCGGTCTCGCCGCGTGTATCGGACGTCAGGATGTCGATCCGGTTGTAGCGCACGAAGCCCTTGTCGAACGGAGTGACGTTGTTGTAGACCACATAGTAGGTGCCGATCCCCAGCCCGTCGAAGCGCGCGTGGCCATTGGGCCCGGTATGGGTCGGGCGCAGGACGGGCCAGGTGGCCATCATCTTGCTGGCCTCTTCCGGACTGCCCTTGTCCTCATTGAGCAACTGCAGCTGCTTCAGTTGCGCATCGGAAGGCTGAACCAGGAGCAGATGCGCATGCACCACCGGAACCCAGCGATTGCCCGATACCCGGGCCCGCACGTTGACATCGATCTTGCCGCGTGTGCCAGCGGCTGCCGCACTCGTTTTCGTCATGATGGAACTCTCCTCAAAGGTCAGTCAAGGTGTTGCGAAGCGCCCAGTGCGTCAGCAGGCGTCCCAGCAGGATGCTTTCGTGTTCCGGGCTCAGGAAACCGTCCGCACGCGCCTGGCCGATCACTGCGAAAACCAGCACCGGCGAAGCTTGGTACATGCGCTGCGGCAGGCGCTGCCAGAGGCGGAACAACAAGGCCAGGTAGGCGGGCTGCCGCTGCTCCACTTGCAGCGCTTGCGGCAGCGAAGCCCCGCGCAGCAAGGCGGGGCGATGACTCGCCAGCAGGCCGGCCAGCGCCGGCATCGAATCGCGCAAGGCCATCAGCAATTGCCGGTCCGTTTCCGGCACGCCGTCCATTGGATAGTAGGACTCCCACAATCGCGCCATGCGCTGCCACTGCGGGTGCGGATAGAGCCGCTCGCCCATCGCGCAACTGAGCAGGACCCGGATCCACGGCACCGGATGCGGATCGTCGATGTTGATGCGGAAGACGAAGATGCGCGGCAGGCTCACCACGCCGATCAGGCCATGGGTCGCCGCCACGCCAACCCTTGCCAGCGACCAGAAATCGGCCACGATCTCGGAAATCCAGCGCTCCCACAGCTTCCATACCGGCGCCGGGCCTGTCGCGCCGGACTGCAGCGACTGCAGCACCGGGCGCAGCGAGTTGACCAGGTCCAGCAACGCAGCCCCCTGGTGGCCCACTTCGTGGAACAGGGACGATGCGATGCTGGCCCCGACCATCCGTTCGCGCGGCACGCGGATGATCGCCACCGGATTGTCGCCACCGCCCGGCAGCCGGGTGCGGGCGCGCCTGATTGCCGCGCCAGGCCCGCGGTCCAGGTAGCACACCACCGGCGGCGGCGTGTAGTAGCCGCCGCGCAGGGACAGGGCATCGGCCGAGGCGACGTCCAGTCCTGCCAGCCAGACCCCGTTGCGATGCTCGCTGCGCTGCGTGATCACGTCGTTGAACATATCGAACTGGATCAGGGCCGTGTTGAACTTCATGCGCAGGAACGTGAAGCGGCGCTGGGCGTGCTCCGGACTGGCGCGCCGCCCTTCGCCGCTACGCAGCCAGTGCAGGAAGCCGCGCACCATGGCCCGCAGCTCCCGCCGTCCCGCCACCAGCTGCCGCTCGATGCCAAGCTGCGCCTGCGGCAGCAAGGCGGCAGCCGGCACCATTGGCTCGATCAGGGCGAATGGCAGCACCCGGGCCAGGCGCGTCAGCAATGACCGCGCCTCCTGTGCCAGCATCCAGGCGGCGTACGAGCTCATTTGGCTCAAGCTCCGTACAGCACAATCTTGCGGCCCTGGCGCACCCAGCGGCCAGAGCTGCCGTGCATTGCGCCCGCCATGCCGCGCGCGCCGCCCTGCTGTCCGCCCTGCCCGCCCTGTTGGCCGACGCGCCCCAGCAGGCCAGGTGCATGCTGGCGCACTGCCGCCGTGGCGGCCTGCATGGCGATCTGGCGTGGATCCCCGCCACGCGCCTGTGCTGCGCGGTTCACGGTATCGGCCGCCACCTTGACGAAGGTGCGGGCGCCGTCGAATTCGCGGTCCTCGCCGGACATTTCGCCCTCCGCCTCAAGGCCCAGGGCGCTGCCTGCCGCCGACGCCAGGCCGCTGCCGATCTTGGCGCCCAGCGGGCCGCCGAAGTATCCGCCGATCGCGCCGCCGGCCAGCGGCAGCGCTTTCTTGGCCACGCCTTTCAGCGCGCCGCCAATCGCCTTGCCGACCGGCGAGCGGATCACGTTGCCGGCAAACGAAGCCGCCTTTTTCAGGAAGCTTCCCAGGAACTGTTCCAGTTCCGCTTCATTGGTGACCGACAGCAGTTCGCTGGCCAGCTCCATTTCCTCGGCTTCGGTCAGCATCCCCTGCTGGCCCATTTCGCCGCCCCATTCCGATTCGCCAAACTCATACTCGCCTTCATAGGAAGTTTCGTTGCCGAATTCCAGGGTGGTACGGTCGATGTCATGCATGATTTGCCCCCTTTGATGTGATGCTGCGGATGAAGGAACGGGATGCCGTTCCATGATGGATACGATGGCGGGCAACAGCCCCGGCGCATACTGCCTGGCCGCGATGTTCAGGGCGGCACGCCGCACCTGGCGCGGATCGCCGCGGGCGGCCTGGCGGGCACGGCGCGCGGCCAGGCCGGCAAAGCGCATGAACTGGCGCGCCGTTTCAAACTCGCGGTCTTCGGCGCTCAGTCCTTCCAGTTCAAGGCCAAGCAAGCGGCCAGCGCCTGGGCCGGCGGAAAGCACCTGGTCAGCCAGCCTGGGCAGCACTCCATCAAGGCCCGGCGCCACATGGCGGAACCACGCCGGCAAGCGGCCTTCGCGGCGCGCCGCCAGCAGTTCGGCTGCTTGCGGCAGGCTTTCATCGCGCCATGCTGCCTGTGGCGCCGCCGGGGACAGTTCGAGTTCCGGCCGATAGCTGAGCAGACGGTCCATGCTTTCTCCATTGCCTTAACCATGCAGGGATTAGTGCAAGGCGCATGCCAACGCCGCCACTGGGGCGGGCACTGGCTGCGGCGAAAGCGATTTCGGGGGAAGGCGAAAAAGGCGGATCCGGGGCGAAAAAGGCTTCGCCCCGGGCTGGCATCAGGCGGCCACTGCCACCGTCAGCGTCACAACGTAGCCGTCAGTGACATTGCCGCTCATGGTGCCAAGCTGCAGGGAGTAGCCATCGCTGAAGATATTGTCGGTAGCATAGCTGATGCGCGACAGGTTGCTTGCGGAACTGCTGTAACCCGAGGTCGCATAGACTTCGTTCAGCGTCGCCATCGGGAAGGTGAACTGCGAGGTTTTAATCCGGTTGGAGGCGCTGGTGCTTTGCGCCAGGCTGCGATAAACCTCGAAATGCACGTGCGGCATGCGGCCGTCGTAGCATCCGGGGAAGATGGTGGTGAAGGACAGGTCGCCGTTGCCTTCGGCTGCCTGCACGCCGCGCAGGTAGTTCTGGTCCGTGACGCCGCTGGAATACAGTGAATAGCGGCCTTCGCGGTCGCAGTGCCACAGGTAGACGGCAAATTCGCCGGCCGCACCGCAGCTGTTGTTCGCGTTGACGATCTTCAGCTTGATCGTCAGCGGGATGCCGGCCGCCGTACCGCTGGCGCCATTGAAGCTGCTGCGGATATCGCTGCGTACCACGCCGCTTTGCGTCAGCACGTTGACGATGCCGCTGGCATTGCTGTTGGTGCCATCGCCGGGGTACGGACCGCCGGTTTCTTCGGGGATCACCGTGCAGCTTCCGGTGGTGGTGCCGGTGCTGGTTCCAGTGCTGCCGGTACTGCCGGTACTGCTGCTGTCGGTGCTGTCCGTACCGCCGCCGCAGGCCATCAGCGGCAGCGTGGCCGCGCCGGCCAGCAGCCATCGCAGCGAGCGACGGCGGGTGCTGCCCATGTTCATCATAGCTTCCAGGTCTGCTGCCAGGCCGTGGTCATGCGCGTCCATAAGGTTCTCCTTTTTATGCAGTGGTGTTAATCAGGTTGCCGCTGCTGCCGGCTTGCGGCAGCTTGTCTGCCAGTGTTTGCAGGAAGCTGGCCAGCTTCGTTCTGGAATCGCTGTTGTCCGCGCCGAGGGCGGAGAGCAGCGACGAAAACGAGGACTCCAGTGACCACGATTCGCCGGTGTCGGACGAATCGCCTTGCAGCGAAGAGATCAGGCTTTGCAAGTCTTCTGCCAGCCGGCCGGCGCCACCTGCCCCCCCAGGTCCGCCTCGGACTCCTGGGCCGCCCGTCCCACCGGCACTTTCCACGCCCGCACCGTTGGCCTCACCCTGCTCGTGCAAGGACGTCATGAGCTCCTGCAGGAAGCTGCCTAGCGAGGACCCTGCGCTTTCCTTGTCGGTGGCCGCAACGTCGGTCACGCCCAGCGATTCCAGCGCCGAGCCGATCGCATTGATAAAGCCGCCCTCGCCCGGCAGCGGCCCGGGTGGCGCTGGTGGCGGCGCTTGGCGCATTTGCCCGGTGCCGTCCGTGGAAAGCTGGCTGGCGTAGCCGCTGAAACCAAGCGGATTAATGTTCATTGAAGCCTCCTCGCTGGTGGCGGGCCTTGCGCTCTTCAAGCTGCTTGCGCTGCTCAGGGGTCAACAGGGCCAGCACCTTCTGGTGGGTACGGATGTGGGACAGTGTCAGGTTCGCTTGCGCCTGCGCAGCGGCTTGTGCCAGCCTGGTGGCGGCAGCGTCGTCGAATTTTTCGGCATCGCCCATCTCATGCAGGGCGCGCATCGCCTTCTCGTGGGCGCGATGCTGTTCGCGCAGGTAGGGCGCCTGGTTGTGCATCAGCTGGAACAGCTTGTCCTGCTGGCTATCCGACAATTCCAGGCCATGCAGGAATGGCA
>JBCNOX010000379.1:0-5509 GCA_039593645.1 Pseudoduganella sp. | reverse complement strand
TGGCCTACGCCATCATGAACGAGAAGCAGCGCCGCGAGTTCGAAACCGAGCTGGAGTGCAATTTCGCGATCTCGCTGCCCAATGTCTGCCGCTTCCGCGTCAACGTCTTCGTGCAGCAGCAGGCGGTGGGCATGGTGTGCCGGACCATCGCCTCGGAAATCCCGAACTTCGAGAAGCTCGACCTGCCGGAAGTGCTGAAAGAAGTCGTGATGACCAAACGCGGCCTGGTGCTGGTGGTCGGGGGGACCGGCTCCGGCAAATCGACCTCGCTGGCCGCCATGATCGATTACCGCAACCAGAATTCTGCCGGCCACATCATCACCGTCGAAGACCCGGTCGAATATGTGCACAAGAATAAGAACTGCCTGATCACCCACCGCGAAGTGGGCGTGGACACGCTGTCCTGGCACCATGCGCTGAAAAATACCTTGCGCCAGGCGCCGGACGTGATCCTGATCGGCGAGATCCGCGACACCGAGACCATGGAGCACGCGATCGCCTTCGCCGAAACCGGCCACCTGTGCCTGGGCACCCTGCACGCGAACAATGCGAACCAGACCATGGACCGCATCATCAACTTCTTCCCGGAAGAGCGCCGCAACCAGCTGCTGATGGACTTGTCGTCCAACCTGCGTGCCATCGTTTCGCAGCGCCTGATCCGCACCGAGGACGGCAAGGGCCGCAAAGCCGCTATCGAGATCCTGCTGAACACCCCGACCATCGCGGAGATGATCTTCAAGGGCAATTTCCATTCGATCAAGGAAATCATGGCCAAGTCGCGCGAACTGGGCATGTGCACCTTCGACCAAGCCCTGTTCGATCTCTATAATAAGGGCTACATTGCCTACGAAGAGGCGCTGCGCAACGCCGACTCGACCAACGGCCTGCGCCTGCAGATCAAGCTGCACAGCAACCGTCCGCCGCCGGATGCCGCCGCGCCAAGCGTCGCGGCGCCAAAATCGTCGGGTGGCCTGAGCATGCAGCTGGATGAAGAAGAGGAAGAAGAAGGCGAATGATCGAGTTTGAAAAGAAGATGTGCTCGCGCGACGAACTGGCCGCGCGGGTGGCGGCGCTGCCCAAGCCGGTGGTGATGACCAATGGCGTGTTCGATATCCTGCATCGCGGCCACGTGACCTACCTGGCGCAGGCGCGCTCGCTGGGTGCCTCGCTGGTGGTGGCGGCCAATACCGATGCCTCGGTCAGGCGCCTGGGCAAGGGCGATGACCGCCCCCTGAACAATTGCGAGGACCGCATGGCGCTGCTGGCGGCGCTGGAGTCGGTCAGCCTGGTGGTGCCGTTTGACGAAGACACCGCGCTGGAAGCGGTGCTGCAGGCCAGGCCCGAGATTTACGCCAAGGGTGGCGATTACGATATGACCGCGATCCCGGAAGGGCAGGCGGTGCTGGCTTACGGCGGCAAGGCGGTGGCCATCGATTTCGAGCACGACCGCTCGACCACCAAGCTGCTGGCTAAAGTGCGCATGTTTGGAAGATAGGAGACCGTCATGGCTTTTGGTGTGCTGCTGACCGACGAGGGCGTGGCCGAACTGGGGACCACGCTGAAGGATTACCTGACCGATGGGCCTTCCGGCAAATTCCTGCCTTGCAAGGAGGCCAGCCCCGACCGCAGCTTCTTCCACCTGATCTCCGAGGCGCGCAATGACGAGGGGGCGATGGTCGAGGTCGAGCTGTACATCCCGAACCGCTATATCAAGCTGGTCATGTCGGGATTGGAGCGCAAGCACATCGGTTTTCTTTGAATGCATTCATACAGGCAGTGCTGGCGGCCGCGACCTGATTGCCTTCAAGCTTTAGCGCTGCAGGATGGTGATCTTGCCGTCCGCTTCCAGGAAGGCGTATTTCATCGATTCCAACGGGCAGTCGGCTTCCCGCAGCGATTGCTCCACGTCGCTTTCGGCAACGTGGTTACGCTTCAGGACTTCCTTGAAGATCTTGCCGTCGCGGCCGATCAGCACGGCTGTCCCTTCGACCAGTTCTGCCACTGTTTCGTTGCGCGCGGTCACAAAGGCGATGGCCAGGTTGAGCACTACCAGCGTCACGACGACGATCAGTCCCCCTGCTACCGAGTCATCGCCGCCGGTCAGCCCTGGCGAGACCGCTTCACTCAGGAGCATGATGACCAGCAGGTCGAACGGCGTGAACTGGCCGATCGTGCGCTTGCCGCTCAAGCGCATCATGACCAGCAACGCTACATAGATCGCAACGCCGCGCACGGCGTACTCCCACCATGGCAAATCGAGGTCGAACATCGCGCTCTCCTTTTAGTCGGGTTATACGACATTCCGACCTCATGCGCCCACACGCTTCCCGGCGTCAACCCAGTAAGTCTTGCAGCGTTTCTGCCTCGCAAAAGCGCCGGGTCCAGCGCGCGACTTCGTCGGGTGAAGCCTGGTCTAACCGGGCGACGTCTTGTTGGGTGAGCGGCCCGAATCGCTGTTCGACCAGCTCTACCAACAGCAGGCGGCGGCCCTCGTCGCGCCCCTCATTGCGGCCCTGTTGGCGCCCCTGTTCAAGTCCCTGTTCAAGTCCCTGTTCAAGTCCCTGTTCAAGTCCCTGTTGAAGCCCCTGTTGAAGCCCCTGTTGAAGTCCCTGTTGTAGTCCTTGTTGAAGTCCGTGTTGACGCCCTTGAATCTCTCCGGCCTCGCGTCCGGTACGAAAGCCCCACCGCAACCCCAATGATGTGCCGCGCTCCAGGCCGCGGCGGATCGCGTCGTGCTTGAGCCTTTGTGTAATTGTCAGCATATGTTTCTCCTTGAAAGTCCAGACAAATTGGCGATAAGACCTGTCCTGCTCAGCCGGCAGTTGCATCAGACGGTCCAGGAGCTCGAACATTAACGCCACCTGTTCGTTGCTTTTCCCGCGCAGGCAAAGAATTTCGGTCAGCCTGCATTTGGCACGCATGCGCGCAAAAGGTTCCGCTTTTGTGCGCATTATTTCGAGATGGGCCGCCGCGAATAATGCGAAGGAATTACCGGACTCCAGAAGAGTGGGCAACGATGGTTCAAGGTCGAGCAGTTTGGCGATGCCGAACCGCAAACTGAGGCCGGTGCCGCCGAACTCATAAGCAAACTGAGCCGGCCGCCAGTTCTCGCTGCCATCGCCGAGTATGGCCAGGCTGATGACAGGCAGCCTGTGCTTGGCGAACAGGAGGGCGTGGTAGACAAACATGCGTTCCGCGAAATGTTCCTCGCGCTGGCATTGGATCTCTATATGCAGGCAAATGGGACGGCCATCTTTGGCATGGCAGAGGAACACCCGATCGGCATGAACTGCCATCGCCATCGGCGATATCCCATCCGCTGGCTGATGGAGCTCGGTGTCGACGGCCGTAATTGGGCGCGAGAGATCCAGGATGGCCAGGATGGCGGGGAAGCAGGTCGCCAGGAACTCTTCGATCAGGAAGTCGATCGCGCACTTCCACGCGCTGTCGAGTTGGTCCGGCGATTGGTTTGGTGTTGGGCTGTTGGGCATGCGCGTTTGAGCGCTGCCCTGATGCCGGGTTCCGCGAACAATGTGCCTGGCGTTGAGCTAGATCAAAGCTTATGCGCCGCCGGCGTAGCCATGCTGGCGCCAGGCTTCGAACACCACCACTGCAACTGTGTTGGAGAGGTTGAGGCTACGGTTGCCGGGCATCATGGGCAGGCGGATGCGCTGTTCGGTTGGGAATGATTCGCGGAACTCGGGCGCCAGGCCCCGGGTTTCGCTGCCGAATACGAACACGTCGCCTGGCTGGAACGCCAGCTCGGCGAACGGGCGCGAGCCGTGGGTGGTCATGGCGAACATGCGGCTGGTGTCCGGCTGGACGTCGGCCAGGAAGGCGGCCCAGTCCTTGTGCACTTTCATCTGTGCGTATTCGTGGTAGTCGAGCCCGGCACGGCGCATCTTGGCGTCGTCGAGCGGGAAGCCAAGCGGTTCGATCAGGTGCAATTGCGCACCGGTGTTCGCGCACAGGCGGATCACATTGCCCGTGTTGGGCGGTATTTCCGGGTTGACCAGCACTACGTGAAACAAGTCGTTCTCCTAAGTCGTGTTCGGGGGCGTGCGGGCGAACACATAGTTCGTCACGCGCGCGGCGCCGTGGCGCTTCAATGTCGCGGCCAGTTCCTGCAGCGTTTCGCCGCTGCTCATCACATCGTCCACCAGGCCGATATGCCGGCCTTCGACCAGTCCCCGGTCGGGAATGGCGAAGGCATGGGCGATGTTGGCATGGCGCGCGCCGTGCGGCGTGCTGCTTTGGGCCAGCGTATCGCGCACGCGCACTGCCAGCTTGGCATGGACGGTAATGCCGAGGGCCTTGCCTAGCGGACGGGCGATCTCCAGCGCTTGGTTGAAACCGCGCTCCGACAGGCGCTGCAGGCCAAGCGGCACGGGGCAGAGCAGGGCCGGGCGCGGCGTTCTTGACGCGTCGGCTCGCTGCACCGCATCCGCCAGCAGGCCGGCAAACAGGCGCGCCAGCGCGAGCTGGCGGGCGAATTTTAACTGAAGCACGAGGCGGTCTACGGGAAGGGCATAGTCGGCGGCGACCACTGTGGCGTCGAAGGCAGGCCGCTCGGCCTGGCAGCGGCCGCACGGCAGGACCAGCGGCGGCGCGGCCGGCGAAGCTGGCGGCAGCGGATTGGCGCAGCTCGGGCAGCGGGGGACGGCGGCGGTGAAGAACTGCTGGTGGCAGCCGGGACAAAGCAAGCCCGGCCCGCTGGCGCCGCACAGCACGCAATTACAGGGTAACAGGGTGGCCAGCAGGCCGTTGGCAAAAGCGGCAGCCATCGCAAATCCCCGCGAACGAGTAAACTGCCCGGATTATCCCATTAAAGAACCGTATCAAATATGCAAGCCCCAGCAAAACCGCCGAAATTAAGCGCTCCGATTGACCTGGATCGAGTTCGCGCCCTGTTTGCCGATCCGGCCCGCGTGGCGGAGGCCGACTTCCTGCGGCGCGAGATCGCCAGCCGCATGCACGAACGCCTGCAGCTGGTCAAAGTGAACCCGCTGCGCGTGGTGGATGCCGGCTGCGGCACCGGCCCCGACTTGCCGGCCTTGCAAAAGAGCTACCCCGCCGCCCAGATTCTCGGCGTCGACACCTCGCCGGCGATGATCGCCGCCGCCCGCGGCCAGGCCGGCAAGACAGGCCTGAGCCAGTTGATTGGCAAATTGCTACCAGCAAAATCGGGCATTGACTACCTGTGCGCCGATATGGCCGACCTGCCGCTGGCGCGCAACAACGTGGACCTGGTCTGGTCTAACCTGGCGCTGCACTGGCACCCGCAGCCGGACCGCGTGTTTGCGGAATGGCATCGGGTGCTGAAGGTCGGCGGCCTGCTGATGTTCTCCTGCTTTGGCCCGGACACGCTGCAGGAACTGCGCACCGCCTTCGCCGATGTCGACCTGGCGCCGCATACGCTGCCTTTCGTCGACATGCACGACTTCGGCGACCAGCTGGTGGAAGCCGGCTTTGCCGAGCCGGTGATGGATATGGAAAAGATCACGGTGAC
>JBCNOX010000378.1:0-5513 GCA_039593645.1 Pseudoduganella sp. | reverse complement strand
CCAACGAGAAAATCCTGCTGAAGGAACGCATCAAGACCCTGCTGCGCGAGCGTAACGCCGTGCTGGTGGCCCACTACTACGTGGACGCCGACCTGCAGGACCTGGCCGAGGAAACCGGCGGCTGCGTTTCCGACTCGCTGGAAATGGCGCGCTTCGGGCGCGACCACCCGGCCAAGACCCTGGTGGTGGCGGGCGTGAAGTTCATGGGCGAGACTTCCAAGATCCTGAGCCCGGAAAAGACGGTGCTGATGCCGGACCTGGACGCCACCTGTTCGCTGGACCTGGGCTGCCCGCCGGAAGACTTCATCGCCTTCTGCGACCAGCACCCGGACCGCACCGTGGTGGTCTACGCCAACACCAGCGCCGCAGTCAAGGCGCGCGCCGACTGGATGGTGACGTCGTCGATTGGCCTCGACATCGTCAAACACCTGCACGAGCAGGGCAAGAAGATCCTGTGGGCGCCGGACAAGCACCTCGGTTCCTACATCCAGAAACAGACCGGCGCCGACATGCTGCTGTGGCAGGGCTCCTGCCTGGTGCACGACGAATTCAAGGGTGTCGAGCTGGACCTACTGAAGGCCGAGCATCCGAACGCCAAAGTGCTGGTGCACCCTGAATCGCCGGCCAGCGTGGTCGAACAGGCCGACGTGGTAGGTTCCACCTCGCAGCTGATCGCCGCCGCCGTCAGCCTGCCCAACACCGAATTTATCGTCGCCACCGACAACGGCATCCTGCACAAGATGCGCATGGCCGCGCCGGGCAAGACCTTCATCGAAGCGCCGACCGCCGGCAACAGCGCCACCTGCAAGAGCTGCGCGCACTGCCCGTGGATGGCGATGAACGGCCTGCGCAACCTGGCCGACGTGCTGGAAAACATGAACAACGAAATCCACGTCGACCCCGAAATCGGCAAGCTGGCGCAGCGTTCGATCAACCGCATGCTCGATTTCGCGGCCGCCAAGAAAGCCAAAGTCGCTCCAGGCGCAGACCTGGCGAAAGAAGCGCAACTGTTCCAAGGTATCGGTCCCGCATGAGCACCCTGAAAAATAAATTCGCACCGTTTGACGATGCGCTGGCGGGCGCGTACGAGCGCAACCTGCTGGCCGCCCTGATGGAAGACATCGGCACCGGCGACCTGACCGGCAAGCTGGTACCGGAAGACGGCCGCGCCACTGCGCGCGTGATCGTGCGCGAAGAAGCGGTACTGTGCGGCGCGCCATGGTTCGAAGGCGTGATGGAAGCGCTGGATCCGTCGATCGGCATCGAATGGCACTACGCGGAAGGCGACCTGATGGCCGCCGACTCGCCGGTGTGCACCATTGTCGGCCCGGCGCGCGCCATCCTGACCGCCGAGCGCTCGGCATTGAATTTCATGCAGCTGATGTCCGGCGTGGCAACTGCCACCCGCCGCTACGTCGACGTGATCGCCGGCACCACGGCGGCCATTCTCGACACGCGCAAGACGATTCCGGGCATGCGCCTGGCGCAGAAATACGCGGTGCGCGTAGGCGGCGGCCAGAACCAACGCTTGGCGCTGTACGACGGCATCCTGATCAAGGAAAACCATATCGCCGCGGCCGGCGGCATCACCGCCGCGCTGGCAGCGGCCAAGCGCCTGGACGCCAAGGTCAGCATCCAGGTTGAAGTGGAAACGCTGGAACAGCTGGAAGAAGCGCTGTCGGCCGGCGCCACCTCGATCCTGCTCGACAACTTCAATCTCGAGATGATGCGCGCCGCCGTGCAACTGAACGGCGGGCGCGCGCTGCTGGAAGCTTCCGGCGGCGTCAACTTCGATACGGTGCGCGCCATCGCCGAAACCGGCGTGCACCGTATCTCGATCGGTGCCCTGACCAAGGACATCAAGGCCACCGATTACTCGCTGCGCATCATCGGCTGAACCTGCAAGGTGAGGGGAAAGCGGGCGATGATGCTGCGCTCGCCTTCCCAGTCGCGCCAGTGTTTCAGGCAGATGTCGTGCCGGCCAAGGCGGTCGGCACGCACGCGGAACTCGTGGATGCCGGCACCGCCCGGCAGGCCGGGCACGCCGCTGCCGCCATCCTCCCAGCTCAAGCCGCCAGGCTGTTCGACGGCCCAGCGGTAGCCTGTGCTGGCGTTCTCCTTCAGGCGTATGGTCAGCAGCTCGCCCTCCGCGAGGGTGAGGCTGCTGCCAGCCTGCGCTTCATCTACCTGCATGCGGCCTCCTGCTCACCAGACATACATTTCGTGAATCATGCCGTCGGCTTCCTCGCGGTAGTTGACCTGGCGGTCGCGGTCGCGCGCGTGGGCCGACAGCATGGCCAGCGCGGTCGTCGCGGTTTCGCTCGCATTGGACAGCTTCCGCCAGCCAATGCCGGTCACGCCCACCCATGCGTTGCGGTCTTCGGCAATGGTCCACAATGCGCTGATCCGTTTGCCATTTTGCCACACGGTGACCGCGCCCACCGCGTCACCGGCGGCCTCGGCCGGCAAGGCCGGGGCACTTTGCCGCAGCAGCAGTTCAAGTCCCGCAGTGGGTGCGGGCGGGCTTTGCAGGGCCAGCGCCGTCGCGCTGTCGCGCTCTGGCGCCACGGTGGCCGGGCTGAGGCTCGGGGCGTCGTACTCCACGACGGCCGCGGCCTGGGTGCCGCCAGGCGTCATTGTCGGTTGTGATTCGTTCATGATGTTCTCCCGGAATTGCTGCGATTTAGAAGACATAGGCTTGCTTGATCACGCTGTCCACTTCGTAGAAGTTGACGGCGCGGCCCGACGCTTTGGCGGCGATCAGGTCGGTCAGCATGTCGTAGAAGATGGCATCGGTCTCGTTGGAAATCTTGCGCCATCCGATGTTCTGGAAATAGACCCAGGCATTGCGCTGCTGGTCGATTGCCCACAGGCCGGTGACGCGCGCATTGTTTTGCCAGCCGGTGTTCTGGATGCCGTCCACGCCGTGGTTGCGCCAGCTGTCGATGCCGCACTCGCCGTAGGCAATGTTGAAGAAGCCTGACTCGCCCCAGGAGGTGCCCCAGCTGTTCTTGCAGATCCAGTAGCCGGGATTGTCGTTGTAGCCGACGATGGTCACGCAATGGCCGCCGGCCTGGGCGCCGGTCACGTGACGGTAGATGCCGCTCTTATAGCTGAAGAAGTCGTTGTAGACCACGAAGCAGGCGCTGACCGGGCCCTTGGTGGCAATCCATTCTTTCATCTGGGCCGGGTTGCTGGTCAAGCTCGTGTAGCCGGTGATGCGGGTCAGGCGCTCGGGGGCATTGCTGCACAGGCTGCCCTCGCGGTGGTTCAGGTCATACGGGTAGCAGGCTTCGTCGACCACGCCTTGCTTGAAGGCGTCAAACGCATACTCGGGCCACCAGCCGGTGTCGCAGTTGTAGCCGGCCGCCTTGGCGTAGACGAAGAACAGGTGCGCTTCGCTGAGGTTTACCGCCAGCGCCGGATCGTTGCGCTGCACGCGCAGGCGTCCTTCTACCGCCGCCACGGTGCCGAAGGCAACGCATGAGCCGCAGTTGCCCTGGTCGGTGACATTGGTGATGAAGTTTTTGCCTCCCACATTGCGCAGGTCGTAGGCGCTTGGCGCGGCAATGTTTTCGGCGGCGCGGGCGCGCAGCGCGTCGCGGTTCTGCTGGCTGCGCGCGGCCACCTGGTCAATGGAGGCTTCGCCAGGCGGCGGCTTGACACCCAGGCGCAGCTGCTGCTCGTCGGGCAGCAGGACTGACATGGTGGTAACGCCAGCCTCCCAAGGGTCGCCTTCTCTTGCCAGTGCGTCCTTGATCTGCTGCAGGGAAATGGTTTCGATAGACATGGCCTTCTCCTGATATCGCTGATGGGATTTCCTGCTTGCTCTACCCTGTAAATGCGGGGCCATGGGAGCAGATTGAGTATAGGAGGCGGTTCCTGTTGCAAGACCCCTCTATGCATCGGCATTGAGCTATCTCAAAGCGGGTCCGCCTTGCGTTGGGACCGCGGCAAATAAAAAGGCCGCCCGAAGGCGGCCTCGACTGGATGCCCGGCGGCTCAGTCTTGTGCGTAGATGTTGTTGTCCTTGGTTTCGCGGATGAACAGTGCGCCGATCACCAAGGTAGCCAGCGCCACCACGATCGGGTACCACAGGCCGTAGTAGATATCGCCCTTGAACGCCACCAGTGCGAAAGCAGTGGTGGGCAGCAGGCCGCCGAACCAGCCGTTGCCGATATGGTAGGGCAGCGACATCGAGGTGTAGCGGATGCGGGTCGGGAACAGTTCCACCAGCATCGCTGCAATCGGGCCGTACACCATGGTCACATAGATCACCAGCACCCACAGGATCAGCACCATCATCGGCTTGTTGATCTGGGCCGGGTCGGCCTTGGCCGGATAGCCGGCTGCCTTCACGGTTTCAGCCACGGACTTCTTCAGCTCGCCTTCTTTCTTCTTCGAATCGGCATCGAAGTTCAGGCCATCGGCCGTCATGCTGGCGTTGAAGGACTGCACTTCCTTGTCGCCGACCTTGATCACCGCCACGCTGCCGGCAGGCGCATCCTGGCGGGTGTAGGCCACCGACGCTTTCGACAGCATCGACGTCGCGATATCGCACGACGACGGGAATTTCTTCTCGCCGGTCGCATTGAACTGGAAGTGGCACGATGCAGGGTCAGCCACCACCACCACCGGCGAATTCTTGATCGCCGCTTCCAGCTGCGGATTGCCGTAGTGGGTCAGGGCGCCGAACAGCGGGAAGTAGGTTGCCGCGGCGATCAGGCAGCCGCCCAGGATGATCCACTTGCGGCCGATCTTGTCGGACAGGCTGCCGAAGAAGATGAAGAACGGCGTCGCCAGGATCAGCGCAATGGCGATCAGGATGTTGGCCGTCGCAATGTCCATCTTCAGCGTCTGGATCATGAAGAACAGCGCGTAGAACTGGCCGGTGTACCACACCACCGCCTGGCCCATGGTCAGGCCGACCAGCGCCAGGATCACGATCTTCAGGTTTTTCCACTGGCCGAATGCTTCGCTCAGCGGTGCTTTCGAGGTCTTGCCTTCAGCCTTCATCTTGGCGAAAGCAGGCGACTCGTTCATCGACAGGCGGATCCACACCGAGATGCCGAGCAGCGCCACCGACACCAGGAATGGAATGCGCCAGCCCCAGGCTTCAAAGTCTTCCAGCGGCATCGACTGGCGGCAGGCCAGGATCACCAGCAGCGACAGGAAGAAGCCCAGCGTCGCGGTGGTCTGGATCCAGGCCGTGAACAGGCCGCGCTTGCCGTGCGGCGCATGTTCCGCCACATAGGTTGCGGCACCGCCGTATTCGCCACCCAGCGCCAGGCCTTGCAGCAGGCGCAGTGCGACCAGGATGATCGGCGCCGCGATGCCGATGGTGGCATAGTTCGGCAGCAGGCCCACGATAAAGGTGGACAAGCCCATGATCAGGATGGTGACCAGGAAGGTGTATTTACGGCCGATCATGTCGCCCAGGCGGCCGAACACAATGGCGCCGAACGGGCGCACAATGAAGCCGGCGGCGAACGCCAGCAGCGCGAAAATGAAGG
>JBCNOX010000377.1:0-5530 GCA_039593645.1 Pseudoduganella sp. | reverse complement strand
AGCTCGCGCAGCTGCAGACCGTCACCGGCATCAACAAGCTGAACGAGACGATCGAATCGCTGAAGAAAGACTACGCCAATTCGGCTTCGCTGCAGGCGACCAACCTGATCAACCACGGCGTGCTGGCCGCAGGCAAGAACCTGCAACTGGTGTCCGGCAAAGGCCTGTTCGGCGTCGAATTGAAGAATGCGGTTGATACGCTGCAGATCGACATCAAGAATGCCGCCGGCAAGGTAGTGCATACACAGACGCTGCAGTCGGTCGATGCCGGCGTGCTGCCACTGGGCTGGGACGGCAAGCTGGAAGACGGCACCACCGCGGCGGACGGCATGTACACCGTCAGCGTCAGCGGCACCCTGGGCGGCAAGGCAGCCGAAGGCCTGCAGGCGCTGACCTTCGGCACCGTGGCCAGCGTGTCCACCGGCGCCGGCGGCACCAAGCTCAATGTTCCAGCCATCGGTCAATTGACCATGGACGATATCAAGCAAGTTTTGTAAGCCCAACCTGATAGGGGAAATAGCATGTTTCAACAAGGTCTCAGCGGCCTGAACGCCGCAGGTAAGTCGCTCGACGTGATCGGCAACAACATCGCCAACGCGAGCACGGTGGGCTTCAAGAGTTCGCAGGCGCAGTTTGCCGACCTGTACGCCAATTCCCTGAACGGCGTGGCGGGCAACAACCCAGGTATCGGCGTGAGCATTTCGCGCATCGCGCAGCAATTCACGCAGGGCAATATCGAAACCACCAACAACCCGCTGGACGTATCGATCAACGGTGGCGGCTTCTTCCGCACTGTGGCGCCAAGCGGCGAAGTGCAGTACTCGCGCAACGGCCAGTTCCTGCTCGATAAGAACGGCATCATCACCAACGCCCAGGGCAATGCCATCACCGGCTACCTGGCAACGCCGGAAGGCGTGATCCTGGCCGGCGCACCGGTGCCGATCAAGATCGACACCGCCGACCTGACCCCGGTCGAAACTACCGAGGCGAACTTCAAGATCAACCTGTCGTCCACCTCGCCGGTGCCGACCAAGGTGCCGTTCGACGCCACCGATCCGCTGACCTATACCAAGCAGACTGTGATGGATGTGTTTGACAGCCTGGGCAATGCCCACACCATGTCGGTGTTCTATGTGAACAAGGGCAGTGGCGTGTGGGATGTGTATGCCGGCAGCGATGGCGTGCAGGTCAACACCAAGGCGATTGCGCAGGCGGTGCTGACCGACCCCGCATCCCTGGCGGCGCGCGCGGCCTACAACACCGCTGCGGCAGCCGGCAATGCGGCCGGTATGCTGGCAGCCCAGCAAGCGTATTCCGCAGCCGCGGGTGCGGCCATGACCGCAGCCGCGACAGCCGCCGGCGCGACCGCGGCCCAGCTGGCGAAACTGGCTGCCGTGTACACGCCGCCGACCGACGTCGGTGCGATTCCAGGCAACACCCCGGACATCATCGACCAGAAACTGGCGGCGGCAATCACCGTCCCGGCAGTCAAGGCCGGCACCCTGGCGTTCGATACCAACGGCCAGCTGAGCGCGGCGCGCATGGCGCTGCTGACGCCACCGCAGACCCTGCCGTTCACGATCAACCTGCCGATCTTCCCGGACAACGGCGCTGACCTGACGATGACGATTTCCACCAACTTCCTCGGCACGACCCAGTACGGCTCACCGACCAGCGAGAAGGAATCGACCCAGAACGGCTACTCGTCCGGCAGCCTGCAGCGCTTCTCGACCGATGCCAGCGGCACCATCATTGGCCAGTACAGCAACGGCAAGTCGCGGCCACTGGCGCAATTCGTGCTGGCCAATTTCGCCAGCCCGGACGGCCTGATCCCGCTCGGTAACAATGTCTGGGCTGAGAGCTCGGCATCCGGCCAGCCGCAGATCGGCACGCCGGGCGAAGGCAACCTGGGCCAGCTGCGTTCCTCCTCGGTCGAATCGTCCAACGTGGACCTGACCAAGGAACTGGTGGACATGATCACGGCGCAGCGCGTCTACCAGGCCAATGCGCAAACCATCAAGACCCAGGACTCCGTGCTGCAAACCCTGGTCAACCTGCGTTAATCGGATAAAGCGAGCAAGCGATGGACCGCCTTGTCTACACCGCCGCTACCGGCGCACGCCATATCCTGGAGCAGCAGGCCACCACGTCGAACAACCTGGCCAATGCCACCACGACCGGCTTCCGCGCCCAGCTCGACTCCTTCCGCGCTGTGCCGGTGGTGGCGGAAGGGCTGCCGACCCGTACCTTCGTGGTCGACAACACCGTCGGCTCGGACTTCCGCGCCGGCGCGATGCAGACCACCGGGCGGGCGCTGGACGTGGCCCTGCGCGCCGACGGTTTCATTGCCGTGCAGTCGAGCGATGGCTCCGAAGCCTATACCCGCAACGGCAGCCTGAAGGTCAGCGAAAACGGCATGCTGCAAACGGCTGCCGGGCTGACCCTGGTGGGCGAGAACGGTCCGATCGCGATCCCGCCCGACGCCCAGGTGGCCATTGCCGCCGACGGCACCGTGTCGGCCATCGACACCACGCAGACCCAGCCGGGCCCATCGAATGTGCTGGGCCGCATCAAGCTGGTCAACCCGGATGTCAAAGGCCTGGTGCGCGGCGACGACGGCCTGTTCCGCAACCAGAGCGGCTTGCCGGCCGATCCCGACCAGAACGTGCGCCTGGCCGACGGTACCCTGGAGGGCAGTAACGTCAACCCGATCGATGCCATGGTGAATATGATCACCTTGGCACGTTCTTTCGAAACGCAAATGAGTTTGCTGAAAAACGCCGAAAACAATGCCGCAAAGGCCACGCAAATCTTAGCGTTGAATTAATATTGCATTAATTTTGTTGCTCATGGGCAACGCATAACATTTGCCCCATTGCGCGTACTGCCGGGATTCCCCATCATGGGATTTTTCATCCCAGCAGTGCATGTTATGGCCCGCCCCGAGGAACGTTACGCCACCGTAGTCCTGCCATTTGTGCTGGCCGTGGCAGCGCTTACCCTGGTGGCGGTGTTCAGCCTGTCGATAGCGGCCACGCTGCGCGCCTACGCTGGCGGCGAGAGCCATTGGTCCAAAGGCCAGAAGGCCGCCATCGCCTCCCTGCAACGCTATCTCGTCACTTCTGACGAACAGGATTTTGCCCAATTCCAGACCGAACTGGCGGTCCCGCTGTCGGACATGCGCGCGCGGCGCGAAATGGACAAGGAACAAATGGACTGGGACGTGGTACGCGAAGGCTTCCTTGGCGGCCGCAATGCCGAAGAAGACGTGCGCGGCATGGTCTGGCTCTACCGCAACTTCAAGAATCTCTACCTGATGGAGCGCGCCATCACCTATTGGGAACACAGTGACCAGCACCTGCTGCGCCTGCGCGAACTGGGCGAGCGGGTGCACGCCATGCCGGCCGAAGCCCGCCGTGCCCCGGTAGTGCTGCTGGAAATCCAGGAAATCGACCGCCGCCTGACTCCGCTCGCCATCGGTTTTGCGGCCGCCATCAACGATGCCGCGCGCCAGGTGTCGAATGCCTTGCTGGCCGTGCTGGTGCTGGCGGCCGTGCTGCTGGCATGGAGCGGCCACGGCTACCTGCGCCGCTCTTTTGCACGCCGCGCACGCCTGCTGCAGCAACTGCGCCAGAGCGAGGCGGAAGCCTTCGCCGAAAAAGAACTGGTACAGGTGACGCTCGCCTCGATCGCCGACGCCGTCATCACCACCGACAGCGAGCAGCGCGTCAGCTACAGCAACCGCAACGCCGAACAGATGCTGGGCATCAGTGGCGCCGAGATGCTGGGCCGTCCGCTGGATGATGTTTGCCGGGTGGAAGGTGAGGCTGGAGCGCTGCACTTGTTGGCCGCCGATGGCTCGCTGCTGCCAGTCGACCGTTCGGTAGCGCCGATCCATGCGCCAGACGGCACCGCCATCGGCCAAGTCATTGTGCTGCACGACGCCAGCGAAGCGCGCCGCCACGCCGCCCAATTGAGCTACCAGGCCACGCACGACGACCTGACCGACATCCTGAACCGGCGCGAGTTCGAACGCCGCCTGCGCGAATTGCTGGCGGCACTGCGGCAGGGCGGCGGCGGCGAACACGCGGTGTTGTACCTCGACCTGGACCGCTTCAAGATCATCAACGACACCAGCGGCCACGCGGCCGGCGATGAACTGATCAAGCAAGTCAGCCAGCTGCTTCAAGCCACATTGCGCGAACGCGACATCGTTGGCCGCCTGGGCGGCGACGAGTTCGGCATCATGCTGACCCAATGCAGCCACGAAGACGCCTTGCGCGTAGCGGAGAAAGTACGCAAGGCCGTGGTGGACCTGCATTTTGCCTGGGGCGTACGCAGCTACCGCATCGGCGTCAGCATCGGCCTTGTGCTGCTCGACAGCCGCAGCAGCAGCCTGAAGGAAGTGATGAAAGCAGCCGACGCCGCCTGCTACATGGCGAAGGAGAAGGGTCGCAACCGCATCCACCTGTACAGCGACGATGATGCAGAATTGTCGGTGCGGCAAACGGAAATGGAAGCCGTGTCGCGCATCCGCGCCGCGCTGGAAAACGACCGCTTCTGCCTGCACCTGCAAACCATCGCACCGCTGCGTGGCGGGCGCGCTCACGCCGAAGTACTTGTGCGCATGTTGGACGAGGAGGGCGGCCTGGTGCCGCCGATGGCCTTCATTCCCGCCGCCGAACGCTACGACCTGATGCCGCTGCTTGATCGCTGGGTGATCCGCAATGCCTTTGAAGCGCTGGCGCAGCAACCGCCGGGCACTAGCTGGGCGATCAACCTGTCCGGTGCTTCGGTGTGCGATGAGGGGCTGCTGGAATTCGTGCTGGAGCAGCAGCGCATCACCGGCGTGGCGCTGGAGGATGTGTGCTTCGAAATTACGGAAACGGTGGCAGTGGCCAACCTCGCGCAAGCCGCCACACTGATTCAGGACCTTCAGGCGCAGGGTGCCCGCTTCGCACTCGACGACTTCGGCGCCGGCATGTCGTCCTTCGCCTACCTGAAGCACTTACCAGTCGATTATGTGAAGATCGACGGCAGCTTCATCAAAGGCATCCTGCACAGCCCGACCGAACGCGCGATGGTTGAATCGATTAACCAGATTGCCCATGTGATGGGTAAGCAGACCATCGCCGAATTCGTTGAAGACGACGCAGTGCTGGCCTGCCTGCGCGCGATGGGTGTCGACTTCGCCCAGGGCTATGGAGTGGGGCGGCCCGAGCCCTTGGAGATGCCACAGATAGCAGATGTGGTGTAGGTGACGCTCGAACGCTAGTCCATTCGTCGTTCTAGATGAGGTGCTGGGACCTTGAGCTTGCGTATTGGGCCCCGGCCAGAATATTGGGGCAATTGCGTATCCGTTGCAACATGTGCCACAGCAGCCGGCGCGACGGGATTCTAGTCGCCCCCTGAGCCTGGTGACTACATTAACTGGACGCCCCACCAGTACTGCATGATCATCGCCATTTCCTGCGACATGCCGTAAAGCTGCAGCTCCCCGTTTTGGTTTCGCGAGAAAGCAAGCGCCGGG
>JBCNOX010000376.1:0-5571 GCA_039593645.1 Pseudoduganella sp. | reverse complement strand
TTCACCCTGGCCGGTACCGAAGTTTCCGCACTGCTGGGCCGTATGCCTTCCGCAGTGGGTTACCAGCCTACCCTGGCTGAAGAGATGGGCCGTCTGCAGGAGCGTATTACCTCCACCAAGACCGGTTCGATCACCTCGATCCAGGCCGTCTACGTTCCAGCGGACGACTTGACCGACCCGTCCCCAGCAACCACCTTCGGCCACCTGGACTCGACCGTCGTTCTGTCCCGTGACATCGCTGCTCTGGGTATCTACCCTGCAGTGGACCCACTGGATTCGACCTCCCGTCAGCTGGACCCGCTGGTTGTGGGCGAAGAGCACTACAACACCGCACGTGCCGTACAGGGCACCCTGCAGCGCTACAAAGAACTGCGTGACATCATCGCGATTCTGGGTATGGACGAACTGGCTCCGGAAGACAAGCTGGTCGTTGCTCGCGCACGTAAGATGCAGCGTTTCCTGTCCCAGCCGTTCCACGTTGCTGAAGTGTTTACCGGTTCCCCAGGTAAGTACGTTTCGCTGAAAGACACGATCAAGGGCTTCAAGATGATCGCTTCCGGCGAACTGGACCACCTGCCAGAACAGGCCTTCTACATGGTTGGTACCATCGAAGAAGCCATCGAAAAAGCCAAGAAACTGGGCTAATTCGTTGTTGAAGCAGTCCCGCTCGGCGGGACTGCGCACAGAGGATAAACATGGCAAACACTATTCACGTTGATGTGGTTTCGGCCGAAGAGCAGATCTTCTCGGGCGAAGCGACTTTCGTGGCGTTGCCGGGCGAGCAGGGCGAGCTGGGTATCTACCCGAAGCACACCCCGCTGATCACCCGTATCCGTCCAGGCGCGGTGCGCATCCAGGTTCCAGGCCAGGCTGAAGAAGAGTTCGTCTTCGTCGCCGGTGGCCTGCTGGAAGTGCAGCCAAACGCCGTGACGGTCCTGGCTGACACCGCGATCCGTGGTCATGACCTGGATGAAGCCAAAGCAGAAGCCGCCAAGAAACTGGCGGAAGAAAGCCTGGCCAACAAGCAGACCGGCATCGACTACGCGAAAGCACAAGCGGAACTGGCAGCGGCTATCGGCCAGCTGGCGGCAATCGCAAAACTGCGCAAGATCAAGGGCTGATCCCTTCTTCTCGTCGCAATGGAAAGGCAGCTTTGGCTGCCTTTTTCTTTTGGCGTGGCGCCGTGCTACGATTGGCTTTTTTGCAATCGCCGACCATGCGCCGATTACTGCTCGCTGTCCTGATTTCCTGTTCTGCCGCCGCCCACGCAGCAGCACCTGTCCGCAATATTGCTGGCGACTTCGCCCATACCTGGGATGCCACGCGCAACTTGCCGATGGATGAGCGGGTTGCCGCGTTCCGCAGGGACGTAGCCGCGAAATATCCGGACTTCTACTCCGCCAAGCGGTTCAAGGTGAGCGAAGCGGTCTACGACCAGCACATCGCCAAGTTCATCCAACGCTTTGACGCGATACGCGCGCCCTATCTGGAAAAGGTGCGCGCCTTCGACCATGAGTTGCCGCGCAATATGGCGACCTTCAGCAAGACGTTCCCCGACTTTAGCCTGAACACGCCAACCTGGCTGGTACATTCCTTCGGCGAAATGGATGGCGGCACGCGCGAGTTCAACAACCGGGTCGATCTCATTTTCGGAGCGGACATGATGGCGACCCTGCACGCCAATGACAACCTGGCACCGCTTTTCCACCACGAGCTGTTCCACGTCTACCATCACCAGCGCTTTGCCTGCGGTACTGACGCGGTCTGGGAGCACCTGTGGGAAGAAGGGTTGGCCACCTATGTGTCATACGCAATGAACCCCGGCGCCAGTGATAGCGAATTGATGTTGGATTTCCCCAAAGGGATGCGCACGGCCACGGAGGCCAGACTGGCGGCATCGTGGACTCACCTTGGGCAGGTGCTGGATAAGACCGAGCCAGGTTTGTACTCGGAACTGTTCAGCACTCAGGCCGGCAACTCCTCGTTGCCGGCCAGGCGCGGTTACTATTTAGGTTACCTGGTTGCGCGCGAGGCGGCCAAAACGCGGAGCCTGCCCGAGTTGGCAGCGATGGGCTGCAAGGAGGCGCGCACGCTGATCGAAGGCACAATCCAGAAACTGTCGAAGGATGGCACGCAATGACCACAATCCTTATCACCGGTGCAGCGGGCGCGCTAGGCAGCGCAGTCGCCCGTGCATTCGACACCGCTGGCGCCAATACGGTGCTGCTCGGCCGCGATATTGCACGGCTGGAGGCGGCATGTGGCCCGGCCAGCGAGCGCCGCATCCTGGCCGTGGCCGACTTGCGCGATGCAGCCTCGGTCGCCGCCGCTGCGCAGGGCGCGGTGGCGCGATTCGGACGTATCGACGCGCTTTGCAATATTGCCGGCGGCTTTGCGATGGGCACGCCGGTGCATGCCACCAGCGATGCGCAGTGGGATGAAATGTTCGACTTGAACGTGCGCAGCCTGCGCAATGCAGTGATGGCAGTGGTGCCCGGCATGCTGGACGGGCAGGGTGGCAAGATCGTGAACATCGCTTCCGGCTCGGCGCGTCAGGGCTTGGCGAATATGGGCGCCTACTGCGCCAGCAAGGACGTGGTGATCCGCCTGACCGAATCGATGTCCGCCGAACTGCGCAGCCAGGGTATCAACGTCAACTGTGTACTGCCCGGTACCATCGACACCCCGGACAATCGGGCCGCGATGCCAAACGCCGACCGCAGCAAATGGGTCACGCCTGACGCACTGGCCGACGTGATCCTGTATTTGTGCAGTCCCGCAGCGCGCGCCATCCACGGCGCAGCGATCCCCTGCACTTGATCAGTGGCACATGCCGTAGGCTTGCTTGTCCTCGAACCAGCGATAGGTGAAGGTGCGGGAGACGTAGCGCTTCTCGCCGATGATCACATCCGGCGGGGTCAGGTCGAAGCGTTTCGGCATTTTGCCCTTGATGATCAGGCGGTAGCGGAACTGGGTGGCGTCGCTGGTGCCGACGGCATACAGGGCCAGCGGCACGCCGTGGACGATTTCGACGATCTCGGGTTTTGCGTTGGTCGGGCGTTGGTAGACGCTCAGTACGGTGGCGTTTTCAATCAAAGGGCCTTTCGGTTCGGTGACCTGGAAATGCGCCGTGGCGAAATGAATCTGCGTCGTGCGTGGCAGCATGTAATTGATCCCGATTTCCATGCCGCCTTCTGCCGGCTGTGGCAAGACCGTGGTGGCAGCCACGGTAATCCCACGCGGAAACTCGAACGTGTCGGCGTCAACCGGAGTGCTGCAGTCGGGTGACGTGGCCTGGTACAGCGACGCGGGCGTATAGGTATCGCCGCAGCCGGCGACGGCGAGCAACAGGGCGAGTGGCGCGGCTTTGCGCATGGTGTGAACCTCTTGTTTTTAGTCCCGACAGTTTACCCGACCGGCTAGCTGAGTGGTGCGCCGCCCGCCTCAACCCGGTGTTAGTCTTGAACTAAAAGTAGCGATGGGAGGCATTCATGATCCACCATCTGGGCATTGTGGTTTCGGACTTCGTGCGCAGCGCGGCGCTCTACGATGCCTGCCTGGCGCCGCTCGGGATTCGTCGCGCAGTGACCGACCTGGACTGGGCCATTTATGCCGCCGCTTCCGGCCATCCCTTCCTTTGGGTGGGAGCGGAGATTCCCAGCTATTGGGAGAATGGGCATGAACCTTCGCGCAGCCCCATCCATCTGGCGTTCACGGCGCCGGATCGGGATGCTGTGAACGCGTTCTACAACGCGGCCATCGACCTGGGGGCCGAAGACAACGGCCCGCCAGGTCCACGCGTCAGCGATGCAAATTTCTACAGCGCTTTCATTATCGACCTCGACGGCAATAACATCGAGGCCACCGTCCAGGAAAACTAGCCTCGCTTCAGCCGGCTGCGCGCAGCGGCCGACTTCATCAGGGATTTCCATTTCTGCCGTTCAGCGATTCGCTCCAGCGCGGTCTGCTGGTTGCGGCGTACTTCGCGTTGCAGCTTGTGGAAGTTACGCAAGCGGTCGGGATCGACACGCCCTACGACCGCGCAGCCTGGTTCGCCCTCATGCCGGCAATCGCGAAACTGGCACCCGGCCGCCAGTGAGTCGATATCCTCGAAGGCGGATGACAGGGACTCCGGACTGAGGCTCCTCAGGCCCGGCGTATCGATGATACAGGCGCCGGATGGGCATAGGTGCATCGACCTTGCCGTTGTCGTATGCCGGCCCCGATGGTCCGTTCGCCGCACGCCGCCCGTCTCCTGTGCCGCCCCCGCCAGGGCATTGGTCAGGGTCGATTTGCCGGCACCGGAAGATCCCAGCAGGCAAATGGTCTGGCCAGCCCCCAGCCAGGGATCCAGTTGCGCAACGGATTCGGGCCTGGTGCCGTTCACAAGCAGAAACTGCGTGTGTGACGGCAGGCGTTCCGTCAGCGCGGCCACCAGGCTGCCGGTATCGGCGCAGAGATCCGGCTTGCTGAGCACGATCAGCGGAGTGACTTCTGCGGCCGCAGCCAGCGCCAGGTAGCGTTCGATCCGGCGCAGGTTGAAGTCGCCGTCCAGGCCCATGACCAGCAAGGCGGTATCGATATTGCTCGCGATGGGCGGCGAGTCGGCGCGGGTGAACTGATTCATTGGGGATAAACGATGATTTATCCACACCTCGTGCAGCGAATTGACGTCTGCGATCACCCAGTCGCCGACGCAAAGGGGGGTCTCGGCGAGCAGGCGGGGCAGGGCGCGGGCATGCATCTCGGCGCGGCCGTCGTGCAACGTGATGCGGTCGCGCTGGTATTCGGTGATCCGGTACAGCCTGCCGGCAGGCGATTCGGCGCCGGTCTCGGCCAGGCGCGAAATGATGGTGTTGTTAAGTCCGATGTTGCGTAATGCTTCGTAGTCGAAGTCGATCATGATGAGCGTTTTCCATGGGTGAACACGGCCAGCCACGCGCGGCGTGGCAAGCAGGAATAGTCTGGAAAAGTCGGCGCCCGCCCGGGCGCTCTAGCTCAAACGCTGAAGGTCAGGCAGCCGACAGGAGGGCAAGATCAAACGAACGCATGGCAAATCTCCTGTGGGTTGGTGGGAAAGCCGCCAGTGTCGCACCGGCCGCCGGGCAAGTCAATGCGGGGGCTCGCGGTCGATCGTGCGGACTTCGGAACACTCGGGCTGCAGCGCTTCCTCGATCACTTCCAGCGCCAAGTGGGGCTGGGCGGCGCCGCACATGAAGATATCTGCGGCCGCGAAGCCGTTCTCTGGCCAGGTGTGGATCGAAATATGGGATTCCGCCAGCAGCACCACGCCAGTCACGCCCAGCCCGATGCCGAAGCTGTGGAAGTGGCTGTGCAGCACCTGCGCGCCGGCAGCGGTTGCGGCACCGCGCAGCAGTTGCTCAATCTTTGTGCAATCCACCAGCAGGCCCGGCTCAATGCCGGACATGTCGGCCAGCAGGTGCGTACCGCTCGGTTGGTGAATACTCACTTGTGGCCTCCGCCGCCACCGCCGCTGCCCCAGCTGCCGGAGCTGGAGGACCAGCTGCTGCCGTGGCCACCGCTGCTGCTGGAAGAAGGCTCGTTGACAAA
>JBCNOX010000375.1:0-5589 GCA_039593645.1 Pseudoduganella sp. | reverse complement strand
TGCGCGAGATCGTGCAGCAGATGAAGCAGGACCGCGAAGAGCGCCTGATGGACCAGAGCCAGGTCAACAAGGAGCTGATCCGCAACCTGGCGCACGAGATCAAGAATCCGCTGGGCGGCATCCGCGGCGCGGCGCAACTGCTGGAAATGGAGCTGCCGCCGCTGCACCTGACGCACCTGCGCGAATACACGCAGGTCATCATCAAGGAAGCGGACCGCCTGCAAACGCTGGTGGACCGCCTGCTGGCGCCGCACCGCCGGCCGCATATCGTGGGCGACGTCAACATCCACGAGGTGCTGGAACGGGTGCGCAGCCTGATCCTGGCCGAATTCCCGGTCGGGCTGACTATCCGTCGCGATTACGATGCCTCCCTGCCCGAATTCCGCGGCGACAAGGAGCAGTTGATCCAGACGGTACTGAACATCGCCCACAACGCCGCGCAAGCGCTGGCCGCGCGCATCGAGCAGGGCGATGCCGAGATCATTTTCCGCACGCGCGTGGCGCGCCAGATGACGCTGGCGAAGGTGCGTTATCAGCTGGCATTAGATTTGCATATCATCGATAACGGACCGGGCATCCCGCCCCAGATCCGCGACCGTATCTTCTACCCGCTGGTGTCGGGCAGGGATGGCGGCAGCGGCCTGGGACTGACGCTGGCGCAAACCTTCGTGCAACAGCACATGGGTGTTATCGAATGCGAAAGCAGGCCTGGTCAAACGGACTTCAGAATCTTATTGCCTTTGCCTTGATCGGAATACATGAAACCAATCTGGATTGTTGACGACGACGAATCGATCCGCTGGGTACTTGAAAAAGCCCTGGCGCGTGAGAACCTCGCCACGCGCAGCTTTGCCAATGCGCGCGATGCGGTCGCCGCGCTGGAACATGAGACGCCGCAGGTGCTGGTGTCGGACATCCGCATGCCGGGCGACTCCGGCCTCGACTTGCTCTCACTGGTCAAGCAGCGCTATCCCGGCCTGCCGGTGATCATCATTACCGCCTTCTCCGACCTGGATTCCGCCGTGGCGGCGTTCCAGGGCGGGGCCTTCGAATACCTGGCCAAGCCCTTCGATATCGACAAGGCGGTGGAGCTGATCCGCCGCGCGCTGGAAGAAAGCCTGCGCGAATCGAGCATCGAATCGGGGCCGGCGGATACGCCGGAAATCCTGGGCCAGGCGCCCGCAATGCAGGAAGTGTTCCGCGCCATCGGCCGCCTGTCGCAGTCGAATGTGACGGTGCTGATTACCGGCGAATCCGGTACCGGCAAGGAGCTGGTGGCGCGCGCGCTGCACAAGCACAGCCCGCGCGCCGAGCAGCCCTTCATCGCCATCAATACCGCGGCGATCCCGAAGGATTTGCTGGAATCCGAACTGTTTGGCCATGAGCGCGGCGCCTTCACCGGCGCCCAGACCACGCGCCGCGGACGTTTCGAACAGGCCGAAGGCGGCACGCTGTTCATGGACGAAATCGGCGACATGCCGTTCGACCTGCAGACGCGCTTGCTGCGCGTGCTGTCGGACGGGCACTTCTACCGCGTCGGCGGCCACTCGCCGCTGAAGGCCAACGTGCGCGTGATTACGGCGACGCACCAGAACCTCGAACAGCGCGTGCGCGATGGCTTGTTCCGCGAGGACTTGTACCACCGCCTGAATGTGATTCGCCTGCGACTGCCCAGTTTGAGGGAGCGGCGTGAGGATATCCCTATTCTGGTGCGCCACTTCCTGGTGCAGAGCGCGCGCCAGTTGGGCGTGGAAGCCAAGCGCATGAGCGATGCGACGCTGGCCTTCCTGCAGCAGCTGGAGTTGCCGGGCAATGTGCGCCAGCTGGAAAACCTGTGCAACTGGATCACGGTGATGGCGCCGGGGCAGACGGTGGAGGTGAAGGACCTGCCGCTGGAATTGACGCAAGGGCAGGAGGTGAGTGCCGCTGCCCACGCTGGCGCGCCGGCTGCTGTCGAGACGGCGATGCCGCAGCATCATGGCACCGTGCAGCCGCTGGCGCCGCCGGCGCTGGCCTCGTCGCCGGAAGGGTGGCTTAGCCTGCTCGAGTTGCAGGCGGCGGGAATGTTGAGCAGCGGGCAGCAGGATGTGATGGATGTGCTGGGGCGGCAGTTTGAATCGGCCCTGATCCGCACCGCGCTCAAGTACACGCACGGGCGCAAGAACGACGCGGCGATCCGGCTGGGGATTGGGCGCAACACCATCACGCGCAAGATTGCCGAACTCGGGATCGACGGCGCCAAGGACGACTAATGTCCACTTTGGGCGCCGGACCGTCCTGACCCCATGGTGGACATTTTTGTTATGCTGCGGGCTTGGAAAATTGAGGAGCCTGCATGCTGATTAACTGCGTCGCCTACCAGGATGGGCGCAAGCTGGCTGATATCCCGGTGGAGGACATCAGCGATTACGTGGCGCGTGAAGACGCCTTCGTCTGGGTCGCGCTGCGCGATGCCACACGCGATGAACTGGAAGTGATGCAGGAGGAATTCGGCCTGCACGAACTGGCTGTGGAGGATGCCGGCCGCGGCCAGCAACGCCCCAAGATCGAGGAATACGGCGACTCCTTGTTCGTCGTGGTCAAGATGCTCGAGCTGCGCGAAGACGAACTGGAGGTCGGCGAAGTCGACATCTTCGTCGGCCCCAACTACGTACTGTCCAACCGCTCCAATTCCACCAAGGATTTCCTCGGCGTGCGCGCCCGCGCCGAGCGTGAACCGCACCTGCTCAAGCAAGGTTCCGGCTTCGTGCTGTATGCCCTGATGGATGCCGTGGTGGACCGCTATTTCCCGATTATCGATACGCTGGAACTGGAGCTGGAAAAGATCGAGGAACGTATCTTCATCCGCGGCTCGCAGCAGGACAATATCGAACGCCTGTACCAACTCAAGCGTAAAGTGATGACCGTGCGCCACACCGTCGCGCCCTTGCTGGACGCGATCGGCAAGCTGCATGGCGGGCGCGTGCCATCGGTATGCCGCAACACCCAGGAATATTTCCGCGACGTCCACGATCACTTGCTGCGAATCAACGCCGCCCTCGATACCATGCGCGAGACGATCGGCACCGCGATCCAGGTCAACCTGTCGATGGTGGCGCTGGAGGAGGGCGAGGTCAACAAGCGGCTGGCGGCCTGGGCGGCGATTTTCGCGGTGCTGACCGCCTTTGCCGGCCTGTGGGGCATGAACTTCAAGCATATGCCGGAGCTGGACTGGCGTTTTGGCTATCCGGCCGCCCTGACCTTGATGGCTGTTGTATGCGGCGCATTGTATCGACGCTTTAAGAAGGTAGGTTGGCTATAGCGGTATATAATTTACAATAAACAACCTCTGGTGGGGCTGGGCATGGTGGATGACGCAATGTTGTTCGACGATGATGAGACGCCAGCCCCGGCTGCGGCCCTCCCGCCCTGGGAAATCCTGATCGTTGACGATGAGCAAGCAGTACACCAGGTCACCGAACTGGTGATGTCGGACTTTGAGTTCGACGGCCGCCGCGTCCGTTTCTCCCATTGCTATTCCGGCGCCGAAGCGCGCGCACTGCTGTCGCGGCCCGGCCAGTTTGCCCTGATCCTGCTCGACGTCGTGATGGAGTCCGAGCACGCCGGCCTCGACCTGGTGCGCTATATCCGGGAAGCGCTGGGCGACCGCAGCGTTCGCATCGTGCTGCGCACCGGCCAGCCGGGCCAGGCACCGCAGGCGCTGGTGCTGAAAGCCTACGATATCAACGATTACCGCGAGAAGACCGAGCTGACGCACGCCAAGCTCAGCACGGTGTTCTATTCCGGGCTGCGCGCCTACCGCGACCTGACCCGGCTCGAGCGCGCCCGGCTGGGCTTGCGGCGTTCGATCGATGCCATCACCCATGTCTGCGACTCCGATAACCTGCGCCACTTCTGTTCGGCGGTGCTGGACCAGGCCTCGGCCTTGCTTGGCCGCCAGGCGGAAGGGGTGTGCGCCAGCCGCATGCATACCTATGCCGCGGCGCGCCAGCCGGGCCGCCTGCAAGTGCTGGCGGTGACCACGGCCTTTGCCGACCTGGCACTGGAAGAGTCCCTCGAGCATTTGCCGGTACCGGTGCGCGAAGCCTTCCTGCGCTGCATGGCGGAACAGGCCGACCATTATGGCCCGCTGTATTACGCCTGCTACTACCGCACGCGTGATGGCAACGAGAGCTTGCTCTACATGGCGTTCAGCGAGCCGATGGAAGACGAGGAGCGCGAGCTGCTTGGCCTGTTCTCCGCCAACGTCGCCATCACCTACGAACGGCTGCTGGCGCGCGAGGAACTGCAGCAGACCCAGGACGCCATCATCCGCATCCTGGGGGAAGCGCTGGAGCGGCGTTCGGCCGCATCCGGCGGCCATGTCGAACGCGTGGGCGAAATTGCCGCCATGCTTGGCGCCGCAGTCGACATGCCGGAAAGCGCTGTGCGCCAATTGCGCCAGGCGGCGCCGCTGCACGATATCGGCCATGCCGGCATCCCGGACGAGATCCTCAACCAGCCCGGCCCGCTCGACGACGAGCAGCGCGCGCGCATGCAGGGCCACAGCGATATCGGCTGGCATATGCTGTCCGCCTCGACGCAGCCGGTGCTGCAACTGGCGGCGCGCATCGCCCACGAACATCATGAGCGCTGGGATGGCGCCGGCTATCCGCAAGGCCTGTATGGCGCCGAGATCAGCCTGCCTGCCCGCATCACCGCCCTGGCCGATTTCGTCGATGCCATGGTGAGTCCGCGCAGCTACCGTCCCGCTCACACCCTGCAGCATGCGCTGGACGAGGTGCGCGAGGGCAGCGGCAGCCGCTTTGATCCCGCTCTGGCCAGCCTGCTGTTGCAGCACAAGGACGACCTGCAGGACCTGTACCGGCGCCACCCACCTCATTAGGAGCCCGTCATGGAATTATTCGACGCCAACGACGCGCGCATACTGGCCGAGGCGGCGTTGCGCGCGATCACCGATTCCACCGCGCGGGCGCGCGGCGAGGAGTTCTTCCGCGTGCTGGTACGCGACCTGGCGGCGGCGCTGGACGTGACCTACGTGATTGTCGGCCGGGTGATCCGCATGGCGGACGGGCAGGAAGGCATTCGCACCCTGGCGGTATGGGGCGGCGAAGAGTTCCTGCCGAATATGGATTACAGCCTGGAGCACACGCCCTGCCAGGACGTGACCTGCCAGACCATGTGCTTCCACGGCAGCGGCATCCAGCGCGACTATCCACTCGACACCCTGCTGGTGGACATGAAGGCGGAAAGCTATGTCGGCATGCCGATGGTCGATACCGAAGGCAAGACGCTGGGCATCCTGTCCGCCATCGACACCAAGCCAATCGACGAGAACAAGCGCCTGCTGGCGCTTTCGCTGCTGTCGATCTTTACCGCGCGCGCGGCGGCCGAACTGCAGCACCAGGACCGCGAGCACCTGCTGGAAGAAAAGGTGTCGCGCCGCACCGAAGCCTTGCGCGCGGCCCAGGCCAGCCTGGTGGAGCAGGAAAAGCTGGCGGCACTGGGCTCGCTGGTGGCCGGCGTGGCGCATGAGGTGAACACGCCGGTGGGCGTGGCGCTGACGGCGGCGACGGCCATGAGCAGCTA
>JBCNOX010000374.1:0-5595 GCA_039593645.1 Pseudoduganella sp. | reverse complement strand
ACCTGGGGCAACCCGCACCGCCGCGGCGCCGCCACCAAGGCTGTCGCCGACATACAGCAGATGCTGAAAATGGGCGGCTCCTTCAGCCTGTACATGGCGCATGGCGGCACCACCTTCGGCCTGTGGGGCGGCTGCGACCGCCCCTTCCGCCCCGACACCAGCAGCTACGACTACGACGCTCCGATCGGCGAAGCCGGCTGGATCGGCGAAAAATTCCAGGCCTACCGCAAAGGCATCGAACCATTCCTGCAGCCCGGCGAAAGTTTGCCGCCGCCACCGGCGCGCAAGCCCGTGATGGCGATACCAGCTTTCACGCTCAAGGAATCGGCCTCGGTCTTCGCCAGCCTGCCGCAGGAAGCGATGCGCGACAAGTCGCCGCAGCCCATCGAACAATACGACATCAGCCGCGGCCTGGTGAGCTACCGCGTCATCCTGCCCGCCGGGCCGGCCGGCAAGCTGTCCGCCGCCAAGGTGCGCGACCTGGCGTGGGTGCACGTTGACGGCAAGCTGGCCGGCACCTTCGACACCCGCCACCGCCGCTTCAGCATCGACCTGCCCGCACGCGACAAGCCTGCCACGCTGGAAATCCTGCTGTACACGATTGCCCGCGTCAATTTCGGCCCCGAGGTGCACGACCGCAAAGGCCTGCACGGCCCGGTGCAGTTCCAGCCGAAGGGCGGTGCACCACTCGCCCTGGAAAACTGGGAGATCCGCGCCATGGACTTCGACGCCGACGGCGTGCTGCCGCCGCTGCAGTGGAAACAGCAACGCGCACGCGGCCCCGCCTTCTGGCGCGGCCGCTTCGACGCCAAACAGACTGCGGACACTTTCCTCGACATGTCGGCCTGGGGCCAGGGCATCGTCTGGATCAACGGCCGCTGCCTTGGCCGCTACTGGAGCATCGGTCCGACGCAAACCATGTACCTGCCCGGGCCATGGCTGAAGCGCGGCCGCAATGAAGTGGTGGTGCTGGACCTGACCGGCCCGCAGCGCGCCGAACTGCGCGGCCTGCAAACCCCGATCCTCGACCGCCTGCAACCGGAACGCGACCTGCCCCGCCCACCAAACAAGGCCAGGCCCCAGCTGGAAGGCGTGACGCCGGCCTACAGCGGCCAGTTCCAGCCAGGCAGCGCCACCCAGGACGTACGTTTCGCTGCCCCGGTCAGTGGCCGTCAGTTCTGCCTCGAATCGCTGGACGCTTTCGACGGCAAGCAATATGCAGCGGTAGCCGAAATCTCGCTGCTGGACGCCAAAGGCCAGCCGATCAACCAGTCCGCCTGGACCATCGCTTACGTGAGCAGCGAGGAAGGCCGCCGCGAGGACGGCCAGGCATTGAACGCCATCAACGGCCAGGCCAGCGACTTCTGGCACACCGCCTTCGATGCCAGGACGGGAGCCACCCACCCGCATCGCCTGGTGATCGACCTGGAAAAGACCGTCGAAGTGGCCGGCATCCGCTATACCCCGCGCCAGGGCGACGACAAGGTAACGGGCCGCATCCGCCGCTTCAACGCCTACGTCGGCGCGCAACTGGTCGATCCAGGCGAGTGATGGACCGTTATGCCCAATCGATATACGTCCCTGTAAATTTCTCATAATTCTGAACTACCTTGCCAAGATAGACTTGCCTTACCACTTCACTAACGAATAAAAATGAAGATCACCAAACTGACCACGTACCGCATTCCACCGCGCTGGATGCTGCTCAAGATTGAAACCGACGAAGGCATCGTCGGTTGGGGCGAACCGGTCATCGAAGGCAAGGCGCGCACGGTGGAAACCGCCGTCCACGAGTTCTCGCAATACCTGGTCGGCCAGGATCCGCGCCGCATCAACGACCTGTGGCAAGTCATGTACCGTGGTGGTTTCTACCGCGGCGGCGCCATCCTGATGAGCGCCATCGCCGGCATCGACCAGGCCCTGTGGGACATCAAGGGCAAGGCGCTCGGCGTGCCGGTGTACCAGCTGCTGGGCGGCCTGGTACGCGACCGCATGAAAACCTATAGCTGGGTAGGCGGCGACCGCCCGGCCGACGTCATTGCCGGCATCAGGACCCTGCGCGAAGCGGGCTTCGACACCTTCAAGATGAACGGCACCGAGGAATTCGGCATCGTCGAAAGCTCCGCCGCGGTCGATGCCGCTGTGGCGCGCATCGCCGAAATCCGCGAAGCTTTCGGCAACGAGATCGAATTCGGTATCGACTTCCACGGCCGCGTCAGCGCACCAATGGCCAAGGCCCTGCTGCGCCAACTGGAACCTTACCGCCCGCTGTTCGTCGAAGAACCGGTGCTGGCGGAACAGGCCGAGTACTACCCGCGCCTGGCCGAATCGACCTCGATCCCGCTGGCAGCCGGCGAACGCATGTTCTCGCGCTTCGAATTCAAGAACGTATTCCACGCCGGCGGCATCTCGATCGTGCAGCCCGACCTGTCGCACGCCGGCGGTATTTCCGAATGCCTGAAGATCGCCGGCATGGCGGAAGCCTATGACGTCGCGCTGGCCCCGCATTGCCCGCTTGGCCCGGTAGCACTGGCGGCCTGCCTGCACGTGGACTTCGTTTCGTACAACGCCGTGCTGCAGGAACAAAGCATGGGCATCCACTACAACAAGGGCGGCGAGCTGCTCGACTACGTGCTGAACAAGGAAGACTTCAGGATCGAGAACGGCTACATCGAGCCGCTGCCGAAACCCGGCCTGGGCGTGGAGATCGACGAACAGCGCGTGCTCGAAGCCAGCCGCAATGCGCCTGACTGGAGCAATCCGCTGTGGCGTCACCCAGACGGCAGCGTAGCGGAATGGTAAGCGACGCCGCCTCCATCAGCCTGCTCGGTCTCGACTGGGGCAGCACCAGCCTGCGCGCTTTCCTGCTCGGCCCCGGCGGCAAGGTGCTGGCGGAACGCAGCAATGGCAACGGCGCATCCACGCTGTCCGGCGTACCGGCCTTCGCCGCCGCACTGCACGGCATTGCCGGCGACTGGCTGGCTGCCCATCCGCGCCTGCCGGTACTGGCCTGCGGCATGGTTGGCAGCCAGCACGGCTGGCGCGACGTGCCCTACGCCCCCTGCCCTGCCAATGCCGCTGCGCTGGCGGCCGGCATGCTGGCCAGCCCCGGCGCCGAAATCTCCATCGTGCCCGGCATCCTGTACGACGACGGCGCCCTGCCGCCCGACCTGATGCGCGGCGAAGAGACCCAGGTGGTTGGCGCTCTGCAGTTCGAGCCCGCGCTGCACGACGCCTCCTGCATCGTGCTGCCCGGCACCCACTCCAAATGGGCGCAGGTGAGCGACGGCCGCCTGGTGCGCTTCGCAACCCATATGACGGGCGAGCTGTTCGCCGTGCTGCGCACCTATTCCGTGCTGGGCCGCCTGATGACCAGCACCGGCGAATTCGCCGAGCACGCCTTCTTCGCCGGTGTCGACGCCGCGCGCGACTACGGCCACCTCGGCATGAGCCACCAGGTTTTCGCGGCGCGCAGCCTGGGCGTTACCGGCCGCGCCCCGGCCAGCGACCTGGCGGACTACCTTTCCGGCCTGCTGGTCGGCCACGAACTCCGCGCAGGCCTGGCCTGGCGCGATGCGGCCGCACTGGCGCAGGCCCCGCTTGCACTGGTCGGCAGCCCCGTGCTGTGCCGGCGCTACGCCCTCGCCCTGCAGCGCTTCCGCGTAGCGCCGCCGCTGCTGCTCGATAACACCGCCCCCGCCGGCCTGTACCACCTGGCGCGCGCCGCCGGCATGCTCAAGGACTGAAATGACCGCAACGCCTTCCACCGCATTCGAAACCGCTTTCAAGACACTGCCGCTGGTGGCCATCCTGCGCGGCATCCAGCCGCACGAGGCGGAAGCCATCGGCGCCGCCCTGTACGAAGCCGGCTTCCGCCTGATCGAAGTCCCGCTGAACTCCCCGCTGCCACTCGATTCCATCGCGCGCCTGGCGCGCAGCCTGCCTGCCGACACCGTGCTGGGCGCCGGCACCGTCCTGACTACCGCAGCCGTGCAGGATGTTCGCAATGCCGGCGGCGAACTGATTGTGATGCCGCACTCCGATACCACCGTGATCCGCGCCGCCAAGGATGCCGGAATGTACTGCGTGCCCGGCGCTGCAACGCCGACCGAAGCCTTCGCCGCCGTCCATGCCGGCGCCGACGCGCTCAAGCTGTTCCCGGCCGAACTGGTCACTCCCACCGTGATGCGCGCCATGCGCGCCGTGCTGCCGCCTGCCCTGCCGCTGCTGCCGGTCGGCGGCGTCACGCCTGGCAGCATGGCCACCTGGCGCGCTGCCGGCGCCACGGGTTTTGGCCTCGGTTCTGCGCTGTACCAGCCGGGGCTGGACGCAGCCGCTGTCGCCGACCGTGCCCGCGCCTTTGTCGCAGCCTGGAGCCAGGATGGAAGCAAACGCCCGGCCTGAAGCGCTGCTCCCTGCCGCCCGCATCGGCTCACTGCACTGGCATGACGGCTGCTGGTGGTGGAGCGACGCCGCCACGCCGGCGCTGAAGGCCTGGCGCGGCAAAGGCCAGCCGGAGAACAGCCGGCTGCCCGAACACCTGGCGGCATTTGCCTTTTGCCGCAGCGGCAAGCTGCTGCTGGGGCTCGACAAATGGCTCTACCTGGCCGAGCGCACCCCGCCCGGCGCCCTGAAGCTGGCGCGCCGCCTGCCCCTTGCCATAGCCGCAGTCGATCCCGCCGAATCGCGTACCCGCATCAACGATGGCTGCGCCGACCGCCACGGCAATTTCGTCCTGGGCACCGCCAACCTGAACCCCGACGCTCCGCCGATCGGCAGCTTCTACCAGTATTCGCGCCATTTCGGCTTGCGCCGCCTGGCCTTGCCTACTGTCGCGGCGGCCCACGGCATCGGCTTCAGCCCGGATGGCGGCAAGCTGTATTTCGCCAGCGGCGACGGGCGCGAACTACTGGAAACTACTTACGACCCGGGGCGCGCCGAAGTCGGTAAAATCGAACGATTCGCCGGCATGGGAACTGCCCGAATCGGCGGCCTCACGCTGGATGCCGCAGGCAATGTATGGATCGCGCTGCACGAGGAAGGAAGGCGCGGCCGCCTGGCGCAGTTCACTCAAGACGGCAAGCTGGTACGCGAACTGCCGTTATCGGCGGCGAAACCTTCGCGGCCGGCCTTCGGCGGCCCGCGCCTGGAACAGTTGGCGGCAGGCGCCCTCGATGGCGGTTTGCATACCATCGCGATGGACGGCGTGCAGGGATTGACCCCGTCCCTGTTTGACGACGCCGCAGATTGACGCTGCCGGGGCGCGGCCCTATTATTGTCCGCATGTCAGATCCACGCTCGGACCGATTCGTAAGGTCCCACCTGAAAACGCGCCACCTGGTGCTATTGGTCGAATTGGGCCGGCACCGCTCGATCCTGCATGCAGCACAGGCGGCAAACCTCACCCAGCCCGCGGCATCGAAGCTGCTGGGCGAAATCGAACACGCCTTGAACGTCCAGTTGTTCGAGCGCCTGCCGCGCGGCGTGGTGCCGACCTGGTACGGCGAAGTGATGATACGCCGCGCCGGCACGGCACTGGCCGAAATGGATGCGGCGCACCAGGAAGTGATGGAGCTGGTGTCGGGCCTTTCCGGG
>JBCNOX010000373.1:0-5601 GCA_039593645.1 Pseudoduganella sp. | reverse complement strand
TGTTGTAGTCATAGCCGAACACCTTCATCGACTGGTGGCGGACGCCGGCAGTCAGCAGCCATTTGCCATCGGCCAGCGCCATGGTGTCGGCGACTGCGTAGCTGGACAGGATGCTTTTGCTGGTGACCAAAGGGTCATCCATTTTGCCGCCCGTGAAGAAGTTGGCCGGCGGCGCCGCCACTTCCACCGGGCGGTAGATATTGGTTGCGAAGCCAGGGAAGAAGTTGCTCATTGCGTAAGCGTTCTTCGATTCCTGCCAATAGCCCGACATCGTGGCGCTCACCGTGTGGCCGATGGAGCCAGTCTGGAGTTTGGTGCGCACGCCGGCTTCGCCGGTGCGCACGCTGTCCTTGCGGGCATTGTCGAAGCGGTACATGGTGGCGCTGCCATCGGTAGCGCTGACGGTGGGCGAAGCCAGGACGTTGAACTCCTCGCCGCTGCGCAGGCCCAGGGCAGCCCAGGCCAGCGCGTCTTTCGCGAGGTCGAGTTCACCGCGCAGGGTGCCGAAGGTGTCACGCTCGTTGGACGTCGTCCATTTTTGCGAGAAGTTGGACGAAGCGTCCGGCGCCTCTGGCAGGGCGATCCCGCTGGCAACGGTCACGCTGGGGCGGGCGCCTTTCAGCTTGTGGTCCTGGTGGCCGATGTCGGCCGACAGGCGGAAACCGTGGCCGCGGTAGTCCAGGCCGGCCGACAGAACGCTCAGTTCGCGGCTTTCGCGGTCGATGGCGGTGTCGCCATCTCGCCGTACGGCGTTGACGCGCAGGCCGGTACGCTGGTCGGGGCCGAAGCGGCGGCCAAGGTCGAGCGCGGCATAGCCCTGGCCGCCCGATTCCGTGCCGAGGGTGAGCGAGGTCAGGTCGCGGTTGCCGGCGCGCTTCGGCAGCAGGTTGATGGTGCCGCCTATACCGCCGCCGCCCGGTTGGGCGCCGTTGATGAAGGTGTTTGCGCCGCGGAATACCTCGACGCGTTCCAGCAGTTCGGAGGCGACGAACTGGCGCGGCAGCATGCCGTACAGGCCGTTATAAGCCAGGTCGTCCGAGTTCACTGCAAAGCCGCGGATCACGTACAGCTCCTGGTAGTTGCCGAAGCCGCGCGCCACCCGCACCGACGGGTCGTTCTGCAGCACGTCGGCTACCGAGCGTGCCTGCTGGTCCTGGATCAGGGCCTGGGTGTAGTTGGTGGTGTTGAAGGGCGTGTCCATCATGTCCACATTGCCCAGAATGCCCAGGCGGCCGCCGCGTGCGACCTGGCCGCCGGCATAAGCCTTGGGCAGGCCTTCGGCCGACGCGTCGGCCGAGGCGCTGATCACCACGGTCGGGATTTCCTGGGCGATGACGGAACCACTTGCCAGAATGGCGGCGGCGAAGGCGAGGGGAGTGCGTTTTTGCATGGAAGACTAGCCAAAATTAGTTGCTGAATGTAATATCTTAGACGAAATGCGAATCGTTCGCATTTACATAGTTTAACAATTGCCCGATGAGCCCTAAAAATACCCGCCGCTGGGCGTGGATTCATAAATGGAGCAGCCTGGCCTGCACCGTCTTCATGCTGCTGCTGTGCCTGACCGGGCTGCCGTTGATCTACCACCACGAGATCAGCCATGCGATGGGCTATGAAACGGAAGCGCCGGAAATGCCGGCCAATACGCCGATGGCCAGCATCGACGACGTCATTGCAGCCGGCAAGGCGCTGTATCCGGGCAAGATCATGATGTATATGTCGCAGGAGCCGGATGAGACGAAGATCTGGAACCTGACTCTGGGCGACCATCCTACCGACGAGAACTTCAAGCCGGTCGCGGTCGATGCGCGCACCGCCAGGGTGCTGGCCCAGCATAATTTCGAAGACACTTTCCTGGGCGTGATGTTCCACCTGCACGTGGACCTGTATGCGGGCCTGTGGGGCAAGCTGTTCCTCGGGTTCATGGGCTTGCTGCTGGTGGTGGCGATCGTCTCCGGCGCGGTCCTGTATGCCCCGTTCATGCGCAAGCTCGACTTCGGCACGGTCAGGCGCGACCGCGCACCGCGTCTGAAATGGCTGGATATGCATAACCTGCTGGGCATTGTGACCCTGGTCTGGGCCTTGGTCGTCGGCACGACGGGGATGATCAACACCTGGGCCGACCTGCTGCTCAAATATTGGCAGGTGACCGAGATGGCGGAGATGGTGGCGCCTTACAAGAACTTGCCACCGCCGGCCAGGCTGGCCTCGATGCAGGATTCGATGCAGCGTGCACTGGCCGCCGAACCGGGCATGAAGATCGGTTTTGTAGCTTTCCCGGGCACGCCTTTCACCAGCGCGCACCACTATGGCATTTTCATGCGCGGCGACCAGGCGCTGACTTCGCGCCTGTACAAACCGGTGCTGGTCGATGCGCAGACAGCGCAGGTTACCGACAACCGCGACTTGCCGTGGTACCTGACCGCGCTGCTGATATCGCAGCCGCTGCACTTCGGCGATTACGGCGGCCAGGCGATGAAGTTCTTGTGGGCTTTGCTCGATATCGCGACCATCATCGTACTGGGCAGTGGCCTATACCTGTGGCTCAAGCGCGGAGTTGCCGCGCCGGGCGCTGCGGGTGTTGGCGCCGATGCCGCCGATGCGGTCGCCGTTCCGGCCGCTGCGCTGGAAGGAGCCGTCAAATGAACTGGAAACTGTGGGGCGCACCGATTGCCCTTGGCATCTCGACCACCATCGGCCTGGTGTCGGCGCTGCTGGGGGATGGCTGGCTGGACGCCATCTCCGCCGTGACTCTTGGCGTGCCTGTGGCCGTTGGCATCTGGTACGGCTGGCGGCGCACCTGACCTTCGAGGTGGATCAGTGCTTTAGCAAGCGCCGCATGACCAGCGGCGCTGGCTCCAGCGGGTTGGCGTGGGAATACTCGAGTTCTTCAGCCAGCGTGAATTCGTAGGCGGTGTAGAAGTCGATCAGCTTGGGCTGGTCGCTGCGCACGGCCAGGCGCAGTTCTTCGATGCCGGCGGCCAGGGCGTGGTGGATCACCGCTTCCAGCAGGTGCTGCGACAGGTTGGTGCCGCGATAGTCGGCCACAACGCCCATGCGCAGGATTTCCCATACATCGGGCTCCGCGTCGAGCGGCAGCCAGCGCACGGAGCCGATCGGTGTTTCGCCATCCAGCAAAATAAAACCGCCGCCGTCGCGCAGATGATCGGCGACGTTGACGGCGGTCTCACGGTGTCCGCTGGAGGTGACGCTGACCTTGCCGGCCCACGCTTTGCGCGTGAGCTCGGCGATCAGTGACGCATCTTCAGCGGTCGCTTCGCGAACGATTATGTCCATGCTTGGTGTTTAGCGTACGCGCATGCCCGGCTCGGCGCCCGGCCATGGGTTCAGCACATAAATGCCCGGGTTGGCTTTTTCATCCTTGGCCGAGGCGGCCAGCACCATGCCTTCCGACACGCCGAACTTCATCTTGCGCGGCGCCAGGTTGGCCACCATGACGGTCAGCTTGCCGACCAGGTCTTCCGGCTTGTACATCGACTTGATGCCGGAGAAGACGTTGCGGTAGCGGCCTTCGCCCACGTCCAGCGTCAGGCGCAGCAGCTTGCCGGCGCCTTCCACGTGTTCGCAGTTGACGATCTTTGCAATGCGCAGGTCGATCTTGGAGAAGTCGTCGATCGAGATTTCAGGAGCCAGTTCTTCGATGTCGCCCGCTGCCGGCGCCTCCAGTGCTGGTGCTGCGTCGGCCGAAGCGGCGGCCGGTGCCGGAGCGGCAGCCGCTTGCTGTGCCGGTGCATCGAACAGGTCTTCGATCATCTTCGCATCCACGCGCGTCATCAGGTGGCTGTAGGCGCCGATGGTGCGGCCCAGCATCGGCTCCCATGCGGCGCCGGATGCAACCGACGTATCGGCCCAGGTATAGGCCGCGTCGTTCAGGAAGGTGCGCACGTTGGCGGCAACGCCCGGCAGCACTGGCGACAGCAGGATGGTCAACTGGCGGAACAGGATCAGGGCGGCGGTGCAGACGTCGTGCAGTTCGGCGACCTTGCTTTCGTCCTTGGCCAGCACCCATGGCTTGTTCTCGTCGACGAAGCGGTTGGCCACGTCGGCGATTTCCATGATTTCACGCAGGGCCTTGCCGAATTCGCGCGACTCGAAGTTGGCGGCGATGGACGCCTGGCGCTCGCTGCCATCTTCAGCCACCAGTGCCTTCCTGATCCATTCCTGCGAGGAGGCGGACAGGGCCGATGCCAGCTTGCCATCGAACTTCTTGGCGATGAAGCCGGCGCAACGGGAAGCGATGTTGACGAACTTGCCGATCAGGTCCGAATTCACGCGTGCCACGAAGTCTTCGCCGGTGAAGTCCAGGTCTTCGACGCGGGAATTCAGCTTGTAGGCCAGGTAGTAGCGCAGCCATTCCGGATTCATGCCCAGGTTCAGGTAGCGCAGCGGTGAAATGCCGGTGCCGCGCGACTTGGACATCTTTTCGTTGTTCACGGTCAGGTGGCCGTGCACCGCCACCTTCATGCGGTCGATGGTCGGATGCTTGGCGAACTGCAGCATCGCAGGCCAGAACAGCAGGTGGAAGGAGACGATGTCCTTGCCGATGAAGTGGATCTGCTCCGTGCCCGGATCGGCCAGCAGCGCGTCGTAGTCGATGCCTTTCTTGCCGCAGTAGTTCTTCAGCGAAGCCAGGTAGCCGACCGGCGCGTCGAGCCAGACGTAGAAGTATTTGTTCGGCGCGTCCGGGATCGGGATGCCGAAGTAGGGCGCATCGCGCGAGATATCCCAGTCGGCCAGCTTTTCGCCGGCTTCGCCCAGCCACTCGGACACCTTGTTCACCATCTCCGGCTGCAAACGGCCCGGGGTGTTCAGCCAGTCGCGCAGGAATTCAAAGCAGCGCGGGTCGGACAGCTTGAAGAAGTATTGTTCCGAAGGCTTCAGGATCGGGGTGGCGTTGGTGAACACCGAGTACGGATTGATCAGGTCGGTCGGCTGGTAAGCCGCACCGCACACTTCGCAGTTGTCGCCGTACTGGTCCTTGGCGTGGCATTTCGGGCACTCGCCCTTGATGTTGCGGTCGGCCAGGAACATACCCTTGACCGGATCGAAGAAGCGGTCGACGGTCTTGGTCTGGATCAGGCCAGCCTCGCGCAGCTTGCGGTAGATGCCCTGGGACAGGTCCACGTTTTCCGGCGAATCGGTGGAGTACCAGTTATCGAAAGCGATATGGAAACCATCCAGGTATTGCGGGCGGCCGGCGGCGATCTTGGCCACGAATTCCTGCGGCGTGATGCCTTCCTTTTCAGCGGCGATCATGATCGGAGTGCCGTGGGTGTCATCGGCGCCCACGAAGTGCACTTCGCGCAAGCCGTCGCCTTCGGCCTGCATTCGCTGGAAACGGACCCAGATGTCGGCCTGGATGTACTCCATCATGTGGCCGATGTGGAAGGCAGCGTTTGCGTATGGCAGGGCAGTGGTGACGAACAGCTTGCGAGTCATAATTGATGCGCTTGTAAGGTGGATAAAAAGAGCATTTTACCAGCGGATGCGCTAGACTGCGCCATCACCAATGGAGAATTGCATGAGTATCACCGTAGATGACGTCAAATCAGCTCTGTCCAAAGTAATTGACCCTAATAC
>JBCNOX010000372.1:0-5604 GCA_039593645.1 Pseudoduganella sp. | reverse complement strand
ACCGTCAAGCCGGAAGACCTGGGCGTCGACGTGACCCCACGCCTGAAAACCCTGAAAGTGGCCGAGCCTGCCAAGCGTTCCGCTGGTATCAAAGTGCCTGACGTAGCGACCCTGGTGTCCAAGCTGCGCACCGAAGCTAAAGTCATCTAATTCACCGAATACTCTAGGAACTCAATCATGGTCGCACTCGTAATCGCAGAACACGACAACGCATCCCTGAAGGGCAGCACCCTGCACACCGTCACCGCCGCCGCCAAGTGCGCAGGCGAAGTGCACGTGCTGGTAGCCGGCTCCAATGCCGGCGCCGCCGCCGCCGCTGCCGCCAAAATCGCCGGCGTCACCAAAGTGCTGCACGCTGACGCAGCCCACTTTGCCGACGGCCTGGCTGAAAACGTCGCCGAACAGATCCTGGCGATCGCCGGCAGCTACTCCCATATCCTGGCTCCAGCAACCGCCTACGGCAAGAACATCCTGCCACGCGTTGCGGCCAAGCTGGACGTGGCCCAGATCTCCGAAATCACCAAGGTTGACGCGCCTGACACCTTCGAGCGCCCAATCTACGCCGGTAACGCGATCGCCTACGTGCAGTCGTCGGACAAGGTGAAAGTGATCACCGTACGTACCACCGGCTTCGACGCCGCTGCTGCCGAAGGCGGTTCCGCTGCTGTGGAAACCGTGGCTGCCGCTGCCGATTTCGGCAAGTCCGCCTTCGTTGGCCGCGAACTGGCCAAGTCGGACCGTCCTGAACTGACCGCTGCCAAGATCATCGTTTCCGGTGGCCGCGGCATGGGCTCCGCTGACGCCTTCAAGATCCTGGAACCGCTGGCCGACAAGCTGAACGCCGCCATGGGCGCGTCGCGCGCTGCAGTGGACGCTGGCTTCGTGCCGAACGACTGGCAGGTTGGCCAGACCGGCAAGATCGTTGCTCCTTCCCTGTACATCGCAGTCGGTATCTCCGGCGCGATCCAGCACCTGGCTGGTATGAAGGATTCCAAGGTCATCGTGGCTGTGAACAAAGACCCTGAAGCTCCTATCTTCTCCGTTGCCGACTATGGCATCGTGGGCGACCTGTTCGAGGTTGTTCCTCAGCTGGTCCAGGAACTGGGTTAATCAAAAAAGAGTCCTGAAAAAGGACTGAGTACCGGGGCCACGCAAGTGGCCCTTTTACTACCTTGGAGAGGTGTCATGAGCTATCAAGCCCCAATGAAAGACATGCTGTTCGTGATGAACGAACTGGCGAACCTGGCAGGCGTGTCCGCGCTGCCAGGCTGTGAAGATGCGAACGCGGAAACCGCGGAAGCAGTACTGGAAGAAAATGCGAAGTTCGTGAGCGGCGTGATCGCCCCGCTGAACCACGCTGCAGACAAAGAGCCAAGCTCCTGGGCTGATGGCAAGGTCACCACCTCGAAGGGCTTCAAGGAAGCCTTCAAGCAGTTCGCGGAAGCCGGCTGGCAAGGCCTGCAGCACCCGACCGAATTCGGCGGCCAGGGCCTGCCGAAGCTGATCGGCACCCCATGCGTGGAAATGCTGCACGGCTCGAACCTGTCGTTCGCGCTGGTGGCGCTGCTGTCCGACGGCGCCATCGAAGCGCTGCTGACCGCCGGTTCCGACGAGCAGAAGGCGACCTACCTGGAGCCGCTGGTGACCGGCAAGTGGACCGGCACCATGAACCTGACCGAGCCGCAAGCCGGCTCCGACCTGGCAGCCGTGCGCACCCGCGCCGTGCCGCAGGGCGATGGCACCTACAAGATTTTCGGCACCAAGATTTTCATCACCTACGGTGAGCATGACATGGCCGAGAACATCATCCACCTGGTGCTGGCGCGTACTCCTGATGCGCCTCCGGGCGTGAAGGGCATCTCGCTGTTCATCGTGCCGAAGTTCATGGTCAATGCCGACGGCTCGCTGGGCGACCGCAACGATGCGCACTGCGTGTCGATCGAGCACAAGCTGGGCATCAAGGCTTCCCCAACCGCCGTGCTGCAGTTCGGCGACAACGGCGGCGCCGTTGGCTACCTGGTGGGCGAAGAGAACCGCGGCCTGGAATACATGTTCATCATGATGAACGCGGCCCGCTTCGGCGTCGGCATGCAGGGCGTCGGCCTGGCGGAACGCGCTTACCAGCAGGCAGTGACCTTTGCCAAGGAACGCGTGCAGTCGCGCGACCTGAACGGCTCGCCAGCCGGCGTGGCCATCATCAACCACCCGGACGTGCGCCGCATGCTGATGTCGATGCGCGCCCAGACCGAAGCGGCGCGTGCGCTGGCTTACGTGGCTGCCGGCATCCACGACGTGGCACACCACCACGCGGACGCGGAAGTGCGCGCTTCCAACCAGGCCGTGTACGAATTCCTGGTACCGATCGTGAAGGGCTGGTCGACCGAGATGTCCGAGAACGTGGCCCGCGACGGCGTGCAAGTGCACGGCGGCATGGGCTTCATCGAGGAAACCGGCGCGGCGCAGCACTATCGTGACGCCAAGATCCTGACCATCTACGAAGGCACGACCGCGATCCAGGCCAATGACCTGATCGGCCGCAAGACCGTACGTGACGGCGGTGCGCTGGCCAAGTCGGTCATTGCGCAAGTGCGTGCGACCGCAGAAGAACTGGCTGGCGTGAACAGCCCTGACTTCGCGGCCATCCGCAAGCACCTGGTGCAAGGCGCTGACGACCTGGAAGCGGTGGTGGACTTCATCGTCAACCACGCCAAGTCGGACATCAAGGGCGTGTTCTCCGGCTCCGTGCTGTACCTGAAGCTGGCCGGTATTGTGTTCGGCGGCTGGCAGATGGGCCGCGCCGCGCTGATCGCACAGTCCAAGCTGTCGGCAGGCGAGGGCGATTCTTCGTTCTATCACGCCAAGATCGTGACCGCGCGCTTCTTCGCGGACCACATCCTGTCCGGCTCCACCGGCATGCGCGCCGCCATCGTTGATGGCAGCGCAGGCGTGCTGGGCCTGGAAGTCGATCAGTTCTAAGCTGCTGGAGGGCGGCCTTCGCGCCGCCCTTCATGCGCAAGCAGCCATTCCTTGCGCGCCAATCCCCCGCCATATCCCGTCAGCGATCCATCCTTGCCGATGATGCGGTGGCAGGGAATGATGATCGCAATCCGGTTCGCTCCATTCGCTCCGGCAACGGCCCGCACGGAATTGGGCGCCCCCAGGCGCGCAGCCAGGCCGGCGTAGTGCGTCACCTCCCCAAACTTCATTGCGCGTAATGCGTTCCAGACGCTGCGCTGGAAGTCGCTGCCCGGCGCGTCGAGCTTCACGCTGAATTCGCGGCGTTTGCCTTCGAAGTATTCTGCTATCTGGCGCTCCGCCTCCCGAGTGTGCGCATTCTCACCAGCCAGGATGCGCGCCTTGAACAGGCGCTGTAAGTCGCGGAACTCCGTTTCCAGCATGCGCCGGTCGGTAAACTCCAGCAAGCACACGCCATCTTCGCTGGCGCAAACGAACATGGGCCCCAGCGGGGTGGTAAAGCGGTGCAGCACCAGTTGCCGAGCGTCGTGGCTTGGTGCGCTGCCGGTCATCTTCTTGTAGGTGTAAGCAAAGCCGCTGAGGGACTCGTAGCCGCTGTCGAGCGCCACGTCGGTGGTGCTGCGGCCTTCTTTCAGCTCCGTCATGGCAAGGTTGATGCGCAACATCCGCTGGTAAGCCTGGAAGCTGAAGCCGTGGTGTTTCTGGAACCAGCGTCGCACCAGTTCGGGGCTGATGCCTAGTTCGCGCAATTCGGCATCCTGTATGCGCCGCTTGGGCTGCTCGCGCACCAGGGCGACTGCGCGGGCGACCTGCGGTGGCACGTCCGGCGCGTTTTCGGTCGGCCGGCACACTTTGCAGGGGCGGAAGCCCAGCGCCAGCGGTTCCTTGATATCGGAGAAGAACTCGACATTTTCCGCCTTCGGCTTGCGCGCACGGCAGGTCGGCAGGCAGAAGATGCCGGTGGTTTTGACGGCCGCGTAAAAGGCCCCGACATGCTCGGGCGAGCGCGCTACCAGGGCCTGGTAGCAGCGCCGGATGTCGACGGGATCAGTGAATTTCATCGGCGAACAGGGATGCGAATGATTGCTGGTGGCGGATTGTCCCGAGCATGGCCTGCATTTTGCGTTCGGTGGCGCCGTGCACGAAGTTCCCCATGCTGATGCGGCGCACGCCAAGGTTGGCCAACGTAGCAAAATCAGGCAGGCCGGGCATGCACATTACATTGACGGCGCAATCAATTGTACCTGTCACCTCGCGGATGTCGGCAGGGGCAATCAGGCCAGGCACGAAAAGGCCGTCGGCGCCGGCGGCCGTGTACAGGCGGCCGCGGGCGATTGCTTCCTCCAGCGCGCCGGTGCAGCCGAGCAGGAAGGTGTCGGTGCGGGCGTTGATGAACAGGTTGGGAAAGGCCGGGCGCACGGCGCGCAGCAAGTTGGCCAAGTGCTCGGGAGGTAAAAGCGCGCGTCGGCCACCGCCGCTCCGGCTATCCTCGATATTGATTCCGGCTACGCCGAGTTCCGCCATCCGCGCGATATTTGTCATGACCGCGTCAATGCTGTCGCCATACCCGGCCTCGATATCGACGCTGAGCGCCAGCCGGGTGCTGGCCCGGATGCGGCGCACCATGAATAACATCTCGTCAAACGGCGTTTGTTCGCCGTCCTGGTAGCCAAGCATGGCGGCAATCGCGGCGCTGGAGGTGCCGATGGCCTGATAGCCCGCTGCTTCGGCAGCCTGAGCGCTTGGCGCGTCCCAGGCGTTGGCGAGCAGCAGCGTGGCAGGGGAGAAGAAGGGAGACATGAAATGGGTTCCGGTTGCTGTGATGGCAGGAGCATAGCGAGGCCCCTGCCGGACAGACAACCGAAAAACGGACGACTATTTTTTGCCAGAGCGCCGCGTTACAAGCCGTTCTTCGCCAGTTCGGCGATTTCGTAATCGCCGTCGTCGACCAGACGTTCGCCACCCGGCGTCAATCCCAGTCCCAGGGTGCGTCCAAGCGACAGCAGCAGGCTCTGTCCTGCAGCCTTGCGCACCGGCTCCAGTTTGTAGACCGGGTCGGCAAAGGCCTCTGCCGGCGTAATGATCTTCCAGCCCATTTCCTTGAATTGCGTCAGCACGTCGTCCAGCCACATTGCGTTCAGCAGGTTGTGGTGCAGCAGCAGGACTTGCGAGATGTCGCGTCCCTGTAGCTGCTGCGAAAGCTCGCGGTAAGCCAGCGCGCGCTGCTTGATGTGCGCCAGATAGGCGGTGCGGATCGCGCTGACGTCTGCTTTTGGATCTTTCTTCAGCACCTGTTCCAGCTTTTCGTTCAGGCGCCAGTCGCTGGTGTCCAAGCTCACCTGCGCGTTGCGGTAACCATGGTCGCGCAGGAATTGGCGCATGCCGTCGATCTTTTCCGGCGTGTTCCCCTCACGCAGGTAGGTAAAGCGCAGCCATTTCTGATAGCCAGGCTGGGTACTGATCAGGCGATCGCATTCCATCACTTGGCGCTGGTACTCGGCCAGCGGGACTTTTTCCAGGTCCGGATGCGTGACGGTATGGTTGCCGATGGCGTGGCCGGCTTTGCTCCAGGCCTGCAGCAGCGGCAGGCCTTGCGGCGTGTTGGCTCCGTAGCCGGCGGTCACGAAC
>JBCNOX010000371.1:0-5626 GCA_039593645.1 Pseudoduganella sp. | reverse complement strand
GCTGGCCGAGACCCGTGCCTGCATCAAAGGCTTGAACAAGCGCTTCAATCTCTACACCACCGAGCAGGCGGCGCGCGATATCGAAGCCGTGCGCGGCGCCCTCGGTTACGGCCGCATCAATGTGTGGGGCGGCTCGTACGGCAGCCGGCTGGCCCAGGTCTATGCCCGGCTCTACCCCGGCAGCGTGCGCACCCTGGTTCTGGACAGCGTGGCAGCGCCCGACCAGGTGGTGCCTGCCGGCGCGCGCGATGCACAGGCGGCACTCGACGCCCTGTTCAGGCAATGCGCCGAAGACCGGGTCTGCGCCGCTGCCTTCCCTAGCCTGCGCTCCGAGTTCGAGGCACTGGCGGCACGCCTGGCCAGGTCGCCGCAATCGCTGACATTGCCCGATCCGCGCACGGCGGAAACCACCACGGTGGAAATGACCAGCATGCGTTTTATCGGCACCGTGCATAACATCCTGTATTCGCAGGCGGACAGCCGGCGCCTGCCGTTCCTGATCCACAGCGCCTATCGGGACCGCTGGCAGCCGTTCATCGCCCGCAGCAATGTGTCGCGCGACTTCTCCTCCGAGGGCGGGCCTGCCATGCCGCTGCACCTGGCGGTGGTGTGCGCCGAGGACTTTCCGCGCCTGACGCCGCAATTGCTGGAAGAGGACACCAAAGGGTCCTTCCTCGGCGCGCCGCACATCATGCGCATCGGGAAAATGTGCGAGACCATTTCGGTGCCCGCCGTACCTTACAAGGAACCGACCATGATCGAGGCGCCGGTGCTGCTGATGTCCGGCGCCCTCGACCCGGTGACGCCGCCGCGCCGCGCCGAAGCAGCACGCAAATACATGAAGAACACCCAGCACCTGGTCGTCAAGAACGGCGGCCATATTGTGTCGCCATTGGGGTGCATGCCGCGCCTGCTGCGCAGCTTCCTCGACCAGCCGGGCGTACCGTTGAAGGCGGAATGCCTCAACGAGATCCCGGCTCCGACTTTCCAGCTCAATAGTGCAGGCCCACAGCCATGATCGAAGTCCAAAACCTCTGCAAGCGCTTCGGCAAGGTGCAGGCCCTGGCCGGCGCCAGCTTCACCGCGCGCGACGGCGTCATCACCGCCCTGCTCGGCCCGAACGGCGCCGGCAAGACCACTTTGCTGCGCACCCTGGTCGGCCTGCTGCAACGCGACCACGGCACCATTTCCATCGACGGCGTCGATCCTGCCGTCGACCCGATGGCGGTGCGCCGCAACGTCGGCGTGCTGACCGACCAGTTCGGCCTCTACGAGCGCCTGACCACGCGCGAATACCTGCGCTACTTCGGCGAACTGAATGACATGGAAGAAAGCGCCATCGAGCAGCGTACGAAGGAAGTCACCGAGCTGCTGTCGCTGGAAGACATCATCGACCGCCGCGCCAAAGGCTTCTCGCAAGGCCAGCGCATCAAGGTCGCACTGGCGCGCACGCTGCTGCACCGCCCGCGCCACCTGCTGCTGGATGAACCGAGCCGCGGCCTGGACGTCATGAGTACGCGCGCCCTGCGGCGCGCCCTGGCGGCGCTGAAGGCCGACGGCTGCTGCGTGATCATGGCAACCCATGTGATGCAGGAAGTGATCCATTCCTGCGACGACGTGATCGTGATCGCCAACGGCACCACCGTCACCCAGGGCACGCCGCAGCAGCTTTGCGAACAGGCGGGCCTGCCAAGCCTGGAAGACGCGTTCGTGCGCCTGGTGGGCACCGAAGAAGGGATCGAACTGTGAAGCTCAAATTTCCTATCGTGCTGCGCAAGGAACTGGTGGAAACCTTGCGCGACCGCCGTGCTCTCAGCCTCCTGCTGCTGTTCGTGCTGATGTATCCGATCCTGGTCGGCTTCATGCTGCAGCGGCAGATCGACCGCGCCACCAAGCCGGAACGCGAAGGCGTGGAAATCGCGGTGATCGGCAGTGACCAGGCGCCGACACTGATGAACCAGCTGCGCCAGCGCAATGTGAACATCACCGAACTGGAACCCATGGGCGAAGAACAAATCAATGCCCTGCTGCGGCGCCAGACCGTGACCGCCGTACTGCGACTGACGCCGGAGTTCGCGGAAAATTATCACGCGATGCGCCCGGCGCGGGTCGAGCTGTGGTTCGATTCCGCCTCCGACAGTTCGCGCAAGATCGATGAAGTGGAGTTCGTGCTGCGCGATTACAGCCGCAATATCGCCAGCGCGCGCCTGCTGGCGCATGGCGTGTCGCCGGTCAACCTGAACCCTGTTCTGGTGCAGCGCTACGATGCCGGCACCAGTGCTTCGCGTTCGGCCAATACCATCAGCACCATGCTGGGCATCTTCTTCATCCCGGCCTTCATGTTCTGCATGAGCACCGCGGTGGACAGCACGGCCGGCGAGCGCGAACGCCGTTCGCTGGAAGTGCTGATGGCGCAGCCGGTGCGCCCGTCCGACCTGATCATCGGCAAATGGCTGGCCGCTTCGCTGCTGTCGATCGTCGGTATCACGCTGGAACTGGCGATCGCGCACGGCATCCTGAAATGGCTGCCGCTGGAGGAAATCGGCTTGTCCTGGCGCCTGGGCTGGCGCGACCTGGCCATGGTGTGCCTGGCTTCCGCCACCCTGTCGCTGTTCGCGGCCGCGCTGGAAATCGCGCTGGCCATCAACGCCCGTTCCTTCAAGGAGGCCCAGACCCTGGTCAGCTTCACCATGATCGTGCCGCTGGTGCCGGTGATCCTGGTGCCGATGATGAACCTCACCAACAGCTGGTGGATGTATATGGTGCCGGTGCTGTCCAACCAGACCTTGCTGCGCGAGCTGGCCAAGGGCGGCAGCATTGGCCTGCTGCCCTTCCTGCAAACCTTCTTCAGCAGCCTGCTGCTGGCCATGCTGTGCGTCTGGTATACCGAGCGGCGCATGAAGAGCGAGAAATACATGATGACCGTATAATGCCCGGACGCATTTAACGGAGAGTTCAGATGGAAGTTAAAGTCAGCTGGAATGGCCCGTCGGGCATGAGTTTCCGTGCCCAGACCGGTTCTGGCCACATGGTTGCGATGGACGGCGCCCCGGAAGGCGGCGGCCATAACCTCGCGCCACGCCCGATGGAAATGGTGTTGCTCGGCACCGGCGGCTGCACCGCCTATGACGTGGTGCTGATCCTGAAAAAGGGCCGTGCCGACGTACGCGGTTGCGAAGTGGTCCTGCAGGCCGAGCGCGCCGAGACCGAGCCCAAGGTCTTCACCAAAATTAACTTCCATTTCGTCGTCACCGGCAAGGACCTGAAACCGGAAGTGGTTGACCGCGCCATCACCCTGTCCCACGACAAGTACTGCTCCGCCAGCATCATGCTGGCCAAGACGGCGCAGATCACCCACAGCTTCGAAATTATCGAAGCCTGAGCAAGGTCTCGGCAAAGCCCTGCCCGAACATGCGGGCGCTCTTGATGTCGCCGGCGGCGAATTCATGCGCCGCCGCTCCATGCCCGGCCTGCGCCATCAGGCCGCTCCATGAGCCCAGGCGGTTTGCCGCCTCGTCGTAAGGCACGCCAGAGTGCTGCTCCGGGATGATCGGGTTGCCGGCCCAGATCATCCCGTGCTGCATGCAGAAGGTGAACATCGACAGCAGCGTCGATTGCTTGTCTCCCGCCGGCAGCGACGAGACGGTGAAGCCGCCCGCCAGTTTCCCCTTCAGTTGCTGCATGCGCCACATTTTGCCGGTGGCATCCATGAAGGTCTTGAACACGCCCGACACGCCGCCCAGGTAGGTCGGCGAGCCAAGCAGCACGCCATCGTACTGCAGGAGCGCGTCCGGCGCCCCTGCCAGCTCCGATGCTTTCAGCACATGCACCACCATACCTGCCACGCTGGCGGCGCCTTGCGCAATGTGCGAGGCGATATGTTCGGTATGGCCGTGGGCGCTGTGGTAAATGACTGCGAGTTTCTTCATTGCGAAATTCCTTTGATGAGTAAGGCGGAAAGGTAAAGGCCCAGGCCAAAGACCGTGTGGTTGGCCACGCTGCGCAGGCAGTTTTTCAGCGGCGTCGGCGTTTTGCTCGATGCCACGCCAAGGCCCATGGATGGCTGCATCACGAACAGCGGTGCGCCAACGGTTGCGATGCCCACGGCCAGCGCCGGCCCGATGCTGGGCGCATGCAGCCAGCCCTGCCCCGCGACCGCCACCAGCGCGCCGGCAAACGCCACGCCTGTCGCGTAGTGCACCAGCCATCCCAATGCATGCTCGCCGCTGACGGCCGGCGCAGCGGCAATCGAGTCATGTGCAAAGCGGCCTTGCGCCAGGTGCCCGGCCCAGCGGCCGATGAAGGCCATGTTCATGGTCTTCACGCCCATGCGCTTGAGCAGCAGCAGCCATAAATCGAAAACGATGGTGGCGCCAATGCCGATGATGATGATTTCCATTGCAATCTCCCTGGTTGAGGTGCACACTGTAGAAGTTGAAGTCAACTTCAAGTCAAGGGATTTTTGATGGATATCGCGGAAGTCGCGCAGCGTTCGGGCATGGCCGCCTCCACGCTGCGCTATTACGAAAAGAAAGGCCTGATCAAGCCGGCCGGCCGCAATGGCTTGCGGCGCACCTATGCGCCCGGCGTGCTCGATACGCTGGCGATCATTTCGCTCGGGCAGTCGGCCGGCCTGTCGCTGGACGAAATCGGTTCCATGTTCACGCCCGACGGCGGCACCTCCATCGACCGCGCCTTCCTGCTGGCCAAGGCGGAACAAATCGACGCACTGGCCAAACGCCTCAAGGCCATGAGCGAGGGCCTGCGCCACGCAGCGGCCTGCCCCGCGCCGAGCCATGCCGAGTGCCCAAAATTCCAGCGCCTGCTGAAGGCCGCTGCCTCCGGCGCCATTGAGCGCAGCCTGCGGATGTGAGAAAGCACGCATTTTGCATGGGGTTCTCGCTGCTATCCTCCTGGGTTTATTTAAAAAAACTCAACGGGGAAATAACAATGAAGATTCGCAACTGGGTGATTGCACTTGCGCTGGTGCCGGTGTTTGCCATGGCCGATATGACGGCCGAACAGCGCAAGGCTGAATTTGACAAGCTGGATTGGCATACCGGCCCGCGCGCCGAATCCATCGCCGCCAAAGCGACGCTGAAAACGCCAAGCGACAAGATCCAGTTCCTGGACGATAAGAACTCTCGGCGCTTCCTGGAACTGACCGGCAACCTGCCGGAAGACGGCAACTACACCATCCTGGATACCGAAGGCGGCTGGTGGGCGACCTTCACCTTCGACCAGAGCGGCTACGTGAAGGAAGGCGACAAGATCGATGCGGATGCGCTGCTGAAAACCTTGAAGGAGAGCGACGGTCCCGCCAACGAAGAACGCAAGCGCCTCGGCCTGGGTGCCCTGTACACCGAAGGCTGGTACGTTCCGCCGCATTACGATGAAAAGACCAAGCAACTGGAATGGGGCCTGAAACTGCGTTCCGACCACGGCATTTCGCTGAACTACACCATCCGCCTGCTGGGCCGCAGCGGCGTGATGAGCGCAACCCTGGTGTCCTCGCCTGAGACGCTGGATGCCGACGTGGCAAGCTTCCGCAAGGTGTTGGCCGGCTTCGATTACAACGACGGCGAGAAGTACTCCGAGTTCAAGCCGGGTGACCACGTTGCCGAAT
>JBCNOX010000370.1:0-5628 GCA_039593645.1 Pseudoduganella sp. | reverse complement strand
TAGTCGCGCACGCGGCGCAGCAGGCGGTTGGCGATTCGCGGCGTGCCGCGCGCACGGCGCGCGATTTCCAGCGCGCCGCCTTCGTCGATATTGGCTTTCAGCAGCGCCGCGCTGCGGGCCACGATCCTGGCCAGTTCATCGGTGGTGTAAAACTCCAGGCGCGCCACGATGCCGAAACGGTCGCGCAGCGGGTTGGTCAGCATGCCGGCGCGGGTGGTGGCGCCGACCAGGGTGAAGGGCTGCAGGTCCAGCTTGACGCTGCGCGCCGCCGGTCCCTCGCCGATCATGATGTCGATCTGGTAGTCCTCCAGCGCCGGGTACAGGATTTCTTCGACTACCGGCGACAGGCGGTGGATCTCGTCGATGAACAGGACGTCGTTTGCTTCCAGGTTGGTCAGGATGGCGGCCAGGTCGCCCGGGCGCTCCAGCACCGGGCCGGAAGTCTGGCGCAGGTTGACGCCCATTTCGCGCGCGATGATGTTGGCCAGCGTGGTCTTGCCCAGGCCAGGAGGACCGAACAGCAAAGTATGGTCCAGGGCCTCGCTGCGCTTGCGCGCGGCCGAAATGAAGATTTCGAGCTGGTCGCGGATCTTGGACTGCCCGACATATTCATCGAGGTGCTTGGGACGCAGCGCGCGCTCGATGGCCTCCTCGTTCGGGGAGGATGGCGTCGCATCGATGATGCGCTGCTCGGTGAAATTGTCGGTTTGGATACTCATGCCAGCTCGAAAAGAGGTTCAGGGCATGATTTTAACAAGGCTGGGCAGCGGCGCAGCCCAAAGTTGACGAATAGACATGACAACTCCTCCTTGAATGTTCGCCAGAGTCTAGCATGCCCGCCTTGAAGGCTTGCGCCTACAGCCGCACGGCACGCACGCTGCTTGGCGCGGCGGCTGAGGCGCCGATACTGGCGCAATGCAATCACAAGGAGCTAGTCATGCGCGCCCTCACCTACCACTCCGCACATGATGTCCAGGTGGACACGGTGCCCGATCCCATCCTGCAGGAGCCGGACGACATCATCCTGCGCATTACCGCCACCGCAATTTGCGGCTCGGACCTGCACCTCTACCGCGGCAAAGTGCCGGCCATGAAGGAAGGCGACATCTTGGGCCACGAATTCATGGGCATTGTCGAAGATGCCGGCCCTGGCGTCACCGCGCTGGCCCTGGGCGACCGCGTGGTGGTGCCTTTCGTGATCGCCTGCGGCAACTGCTTCTTCTGCCAGCGCCAATTGTTTTCCGCCTGCGAAACCACGAATCCCGACCGTGGCGCCATCATGAACAAGAAAAGCCTGCGCCCCGGCGCCGCCATGTTCGGCTACACCCACCTGTACGGCGGCATGCCCGGCGGCCAGGCGGAGTTCGTGCGCGTGCCAAAGGCCAACGTGGGCCCGATCCGCATTCCCGATGCGCTGGAGGATGAGAAAGTACTGTTCCTGAGCGATATCCTGCCGACCGGCTACCAGGCGGTGCTGAATGCCGGCGTCGGGCCCGGCGACAGCCTGGCCATCTACGGCGCCGGCCCGGTGGGCCTGATGGCGGCGGCGTGCGCCCGCATGCTCGGCGTGGAGACCATCTTCATGGTCGACCATAACGGCTACCGCCTCGACTTTGCGCGGCAGGCATATGGCGCGATCCCGGTCAATTTCGATGAAGTGGATGCCGCCGAATTCATCATCGACAATACCGCCTCGCGCGGGGTGGATGGGGTGATCGACGCCATCGGCTTCGAAGCCAAGGGCAGCGCGCTGGAAACGGCGCTCACGGCCATCAAGCTGGAAGGCAGCAGCGGCGCCGCACTGCGCCAATGCATCGCGGCGGTGCGGCGCGGCGGCACGGTCAGCGTGCCGGGTGTGTACGCGGGCTTTATCCATGGATTCCTGTTCGGCGATGCCTTCGACAAGGGCATCAGCTTCAAGATGGGCCAGACCCACGTGCAGCGCTTCATGCCGGAACTGCTGGAGTTTATCGGACAGGGCAAGCTGCGTCCCGAAACCATTATTACGCACCGCCTGCCGCTGGAACAGGCGGCAGAAGGCTACCGCATCTTCGACAAGAGGGAAGAAGAGTGCCGCAAGGTGATCCTGCGGCCGGGCTAGCGATTAACGCTCTTTGTGAAGCACGTGCGCAGTCGCGGCAAACTGCTCGTTCCCCGCCAGCTTGCCGCTGATCGTGTCGACGATCTTGAAGCCGGCGCTTTGATACAAGGCCAGGGCGGCCGTGTTCCCAACCAATACGTCCAGCGCCAAAGGCCTGCCCGCTTCGCGCAATACTGCGTCGAGCAGTGCGCGCCCGATTCCTTGCCGATAGCGGGCAGGATCAACGTACAGCCAGGTCACTTCGTCTTCGGTGAAGCCTGCAAAGCCCGCGACCTCGCCATCGACTACCGCAACGAGCAGCGTCGCATCGAACAGCCCCTCCGCCTCGCCGGTTTCTTCCAGCGTCAGGAAAGCGTGGGCCAGGCCGCTGGCCTCCAGTTCGAATTTGCGGGCCGCGTCATGCACTGCGCAGATGCGTTGCCAGTCCGAAGCGAGGTAAGGCCGGATGTGCATGCTGCTTACCGCCCCGGAACCAGGTAGCGCAATTCGGCCATGCCGGTGCCGATTTGGCGCGCCGACTGCAACAGCAGCGGCGGATTGGTCAGGCGCCGCGGGAACAGCGGCTTGCCGCGTCCCAGCGTGACCGAACCAACCTGGACGATCAGTTCATCCAGCAGTCCGGCATCATGGAATTGGCCCGCCAGTTCGCCGCCACCAACGATCCAGATATTCTTGTCGCCTGCCGCCTCGCGCATGGCATCGTGCACCGGGCGCACGTCGCCCTGCACGAAGCGCAGGTCCGCACCGGGAATCGATGGCAAAGTGCGCGAAGAAAAGATCCACGTCGGCTGCGTGTACGGCCAGGACGAGCCCACTTCCGCCGCCACCGTAGAGGCGTTGCGTAACATCCACTCGTAAGTGGAAGAGCCCATCGCAATGGCGCCGACCCGGGCGATAAATTCAGGATAGCTGCTGTCGTTGACGTCGCCGAGCGGGAACAGCCAGTCCAGCGAATCGTCTTCCGTAGCGATAAAGCCATCAAGGCTGGTGGCGGTAAAAAATTGAGTCTTCATTTCACTAACAACGCTGTCACGTTCACGGGACCAGGCGCAGGATTTTACGCGAACGGGGCACTTTCGATTCTCTCGAATAATTGCGCCCCGCCGTCTTCACCTTCGAATGCGCGCAATCAGCCAGCCTAACGCGGCTCCCGCCAAACCACCCGGCAGCGATTGGGGCAAAGCGATCATGTCTTGCGGCTTGCCCTCAGCCAGGCTCATAAGGTCAATCGCGAGATACATCGGCCCCGAGCCCACGCCAAGCGGCACCGCCAGCCAGGCCGGCCACTGCCCGCTCTGCTCCCAGCCAATGACGCCACCGATCCAGCACGACACCGCGGCCATCCCGATCAGCGCCCCACCCAGCACAAAAACAGCCTTACGCATGAATACCCCCGTCTGCAGTGAGCACAATGTCTTCAGGAATGGGCCGCGCCACCAGGAACAGATAAGACATGGCCCCAAGGAAGGCGATCGCGGCACCTGTCAGCAGCGCCGGCACGAAGGACCAGTTCTGCGCGATATAGCCGGTGAGCACCGGCGCCAGCGCGCCGCCCAGGAAGCCGCCAAAGTTCTGGATCGCACCGAGCGAAGCGATGCGGCTGCGCGGCGCCGCCACCGTGGCAAGCGACCAGGCGCAAGCCGACGAAGCGTTGGCCAGGAAGATCACGACGGAAATGCACGCCACCGCCACGACATTGCTCTCCACCAGCGCAGCGGGAATCGTGAACGCCACCATGCCAAGGGTGGCCAGCATCACCGCGTTGCGGCGGCCCGAAATGGGCGTCTTGGCAAAGCGCACGATGCGGTCGGAAGCCCAGCCCGCGATCAGCGCACCGGCAAAACCGCACAGGAAGGGAATCGCCGATGCAAAGCCGGCACTCGCCAGCTCCATATGGCGCTCCGTGCGCAGGTAGCCGGGCAGCCAGGTCAGGTACACCCAGTTCAGGTAAACCGAGCCAAAGAAGCCGAACATCATGCCCCAGGTCACGCGATGGCGGAACAGCGCCCGCCAGGCGGCAAAGCTGGTCTTCGGCGCGGCTTCGACAGCTTCACCCTCCTCCAGGTAGGCGCGCTCCTCCGCGCTCAGTTCCTCGCGTACCGGATCGCGATAGACGCTCACCCAGACGATTGCAGCGACCAGGCCAAGCCCGCCGGTCACGTAAAACGCCCAATGCCAACTGGTTGCCGCAATCAATGGCGGCAGCAGCAGCGGCGCCAGCGCGACCCCCAACGGCGACGCCGAATTGTAGATGCCTGTCGGTGTCCCGCGCGAGCGCAGCGGGAACCAGTTGCTCACCACCCGCGCCGCCGAAGGGAACTGCGGCGCCTCGCCGATCCCGAGTGCGATCCGGGCGAGCACGAAGTAGCCGAAAGTCGACGCCAGGCCGCCCGCCGCCTGTGCCACCGACCACACCACCAGGCCAATGCCCAGCAGCCAGCGCGGGCCAATCTTGTCGACCAGCGCACCGACCGGCAACTGGCACAGGGCGTAGCTCCACGAGAATGCCGACAGCAGCAACCCCATTTCGCCCAGCGACAGGCCAAGGTCCGCACGAATATATTCGTTCGCCACGGCCAAGGTGGCTCGATCCAGATAGTTAATAACGCCGCTGCCCACCAGCAGCACCAGAGCCAGGGCTTGCCTGCGAAGGATTCGTGGAGGGACTTGGTTAACTTTGAAGTTTGTCATTTCTGGTGCTTTATACGGCGCGAATGGGAAAATCGTGGCGAGTATAGAGCACTGTGCCAGCCGCCAACCAGTTTTTCCGGTTATTGGCCTTGACGAAGATTCCCGTACAGCCGTTTGCGCCGTTCAGTGAAATGCCACCATGGCTGGGGTGGATTCCCCTGCAGGAAGTCGGTGACAGACATAAAGACGTCCAGCACGCATGGATCGTGATAAGAGCCGGTGACATGGCACAAGGCGTTGTACAACTCCAACGGATCAGCGCCTGACAATTCGCTGGGATGCCCATAGCCAAGACGTACAAAGTCTTGTGCAGCAGCGGGACCGATATTCGGAAGGTCCGTGAATGTCTGGACTTTTTCCCGCACTACTTTTGCTGGGTTCATGGCAGATGATGAATATTTGTCGCAGCGCGCTCGCGCATCGATCAGGAATGCGGGTCAAGCCCGAAGACGCGCAGCTCTTGCTGGCACCGGCAGGCTTTCGCAATGCGCGCGGCCCACGCGACCGCCTCCTCGCGCGATGGCAATTCAAGCACTGTGAAGCCACCGTTCAATGCAGGCGCCCAGGAATAACCGCCCTCGGCGACAGATCCGTCGGCCGAGACAAGCACCGGCGGCACGCCTTCGTCAATGCCGCCGGCGAAGACATACACCCCAGCGGCTTTCGCTTCATCGATCACGTCGTGCGCGTCACGCCCGACCGCCTCAAATTCGTCGTCAGGTACGACCATCGCCGCGCTGGGAAAAGAGATCAGGTACTGGGCCATAGTGAACTCAATGTTGTTTTCACTCATAGATCTTGCCACAGTAAAGGAAAACTGCAAACCGCTTCCAGTA
>JBCNOX010000037.1:0-18561 GCA_039593645.1 Pseudoduganella sp. | reverse complement strand
GGCACCGGCAGCGGCACGTTGACGCCGACCATGCCGACCTGGATCTGGCGCACGAATTCGCGCGCCACGCCGCCGTCGCGCGTGAACACCGCGACGCCGTTGCCGTATTCGTTCCGGTTGATCAGTTCAACCGCGGAGCCGACATCCGGCAGGCGCACCATGCACAGCACGGGGCCGAAGATCTCTTCCTTGTAGATGGTCATGTCCGGGGTGACATGATCAAACAGCGTGCCGCCGATGAAGAAGCCGTTCGGGCGGTCGGCAACCTGGTAGTTGCGGCCATCGACCACCAGGGTGGCGCCCTGCTCCACGCCCTCGCCGATCAGGCGCTCGATGCGCTGCTTGGCGGCCGAGGTGACAACCGGCCCCATTTCGGCATCGGACGCCATGCCGTCGCGCACTTTTAGTGCGCCGGTGCGCTCTTTCAGTGCACCCAGCAGCTTGTCGCCCGCATCGCCCACCGCCGCCACCACGGAAATCGCCATGCAGCGTTCCCCTGCCGAGCCGAAGGCGGCCCCCATCAGGGCATCGACTGCCATCTCCATGTCGGCGTCCGGCATCACCACCATGTGATTCTTGGCGCCGCCCAGCGCCTGCACCCGCTTGCCGTGCTGCGAGCCGCGCGAGTAGATATACTCCGCAATCGGCGTCGAGCCGACGAAGCTCACCGCCTGGATCACCGGATGATCGAGCAGCGCATCAACCGCCACCTTATCGCCCTGCACCACGTTGAACACGCCGTCCGGCAGGCCGGCTTCCTTCAGCAGGCGCGCATGCAGCAGCGAAGGCGATGGGTCGCGTTCGGAAGGCTTGAGAATGAAGGTGTTGCCGCAGGCGATGGCGATGGGGAACATCCACATCGGCACCATCACCGGAAAGTTGAACGGCGTGATGCCGGCCACCACGCCCAGCGGCATGCGCATCGACCAGGCATCGATGCCGCGTGCAATCTGGTCGGTGTACTCGCCTTTCATCATCTGCGGAATGCCGACCGCGAACTCCACCATCTCGATACCGCGCGCCACTTCACCCTTGGCGTCCGCGAAGGTCTTGCCGTGTTCGCGGGTCAGCATGGCGGCGAACTCCTCGGTGTGCTGGTGGCACAGTTCAAGATACTTGAACAGCACGCGCGCACGGGTCAATGGAGGCGTGTTGGACCAGGCCGGGAATGCCGCGTCGGCAGCGCGCACGGCGGCATCGACTTCTTCCGCCGTGCCAAGCGCCACGCGCGCTACCGGCTCGCCCAGCGCCGGATTGTAAACGTCGCCATAACGCCCGCTGGCCGTATCGACCTTTGCGCCATTGATAAAGTGGGTGATGGTATCGAGATTGCTCATTTCAAGCCTTGTAGATCAGGCCAGCAGGGATTCCGCCGGCACGTAGGTATAGCCAAGGCCGTGCGCCACCGCTTCATAAGTGACGTGCCCTTGGCAGACATTGAGTCCATTGCGCAGGTGCGGGTTGGCCTTCATGGCCTTGGCCCAGCCCTTGTCGGCCAGCGCGAGGGCATGGCCGATGGTGGCGTTGTTCAGCGCAAAGGTGGAAGTGCGCGCCACCGCGCCCGGCATATTGGCGACGCAGTAGTGCACCACGCCGTCCACCACGAAAGTCGGGTTTTCGTGCGTAGTCGCGTGCGAGGTTTCAAAGCAGCCGCCCTGGTCGATCGCCACATCGACCACCACGGAGCCCGGTTTCATGCGCGACACCATGGCCCGCGTCACCAGCTTGGGCGCCGCCGCGCCGGGAACCAGCACGCCGCCGATCACCAGGTCGGCGTCCATCACGGCGTCGTCGATGGTGAAGGCGTTGGAGAATACGGTCTGGATGCGGTTGCCGTACACCAGGTCGAGCTGGCGCAGGCGCTCGATGCTCTTGTCCAGCACCGTGACGCGGGCGCCCATGCCGACCGCAATCTGCAGCGCATTGGTGCCAACCACGCCGGCCCCGATAATCGCCACATGGCCAGGGGCCACGCCGGGCACGCCGCCCAGCAGCAGTCCCATGCCGCCTTTGGATTTTTCAAGATGGGCAGCACCGGCCTGGATCGACATGCGGCCCGCCACTTCGCTCATCGGCGCCAGCAGCGGCAAGCCGCCGTTCGGGCCGGTGATGGTTTCATACGCGATGCAGACAGCGCCGGAATTCACCAGCGCCTTGGTCTGCTCCGGATCGGGAGCCAGGTGCAGGTAGGTGTAAAGAATCTGGTTCTCGCGCAGCATCGCGCATTCTTGCGGCTGCGGCTCCTTCACTTTGACGATCATTTCGGCCTTGGCAAAGATTTCCTCGGCCGTGGCAGCGATCGTCGCTCCGGAGCCCATATACATTTCGTCGGTCAGACCGATTGCAGCGCCCGCGTTGTGTTGCACCAGGACCTGGTGCCCGCGGAGTGTCAGTTCCTTTACGCTGGCCGGGGTAAGGCCAACGCGCGATTCCTGATTCTTGATTTCCTTCGGTACGCCTACCAACATGGTTTGTCTCCTCTCGTTTTCTGGAACCGGTAAACCGGGGTCTGACCCACAGGGTCAGACCCCCGTCTGATTACTGCCCCAGGTTCTGGTTCTGGGCCTTTGACTTTCGTCAAAGGTCAAAAGCTTGGAACCAACCCCGCGCCGGCTGATCAGACGGGGTCTGACCCTGCGGGTCAGACCCCGGTTTACCGGTTTTAATCAAGCGTCTTCAAAACCTTTCCAAGCTTGTCGAACAACTCGTCGATATGCTTCTTCTCAAAGGTGAGTGGCGGCGACAGCGCGATGATGTCGCCAGTGGTACGGATCAACAGCCCATCCGCGAAAGCTTTCTTGAACGCGGCATAGGCACGCGTCCCGGGCGCACCGGCGCGCGGCGCCAGTTCGATGCCGGCCACCAGCCCAATGGTCCGAATGTCGATGACATGCGGCAGGCCTTTCAGCGAATGCACCGCATCTTCCCAGTACGGCTGGATTTCCTTGGCGTGGTCCAGCAGCTTCTGTTCCTTGAAGACTTCCAGGGTGGCCAGCGAAGCGGCGCAGGCCACCGGGTGGCCGGTATAGGTATAGCCGTGGAACAGCTCGATGCCCGCCGGTGCATCCATGAAGGCGTCGTGGATGAACTTCTTGCTGAACACCGCGCCCATCGGGATGGTGCCGTTGGTCAGGCCCTTGGCCGTAGTCATCATGTCCGGCTCGACGTCGAAGTAGTCGGTGGCGAACGGCGTGGTCAGGCGGCCGAAGCCGGTGATCACTTCGTCAAAGATCAGCAGGATGCCGTGCTTGGTGCACAGTTCGCGCAAGCGTTTCAGGTAGCCCTTCGGCGGCACCAGCACGCCGGTGGAACCGGCCACCGGTTCCACGATCACGGCCGCAATGGTGGACGCGTCGTGCAGCGCGACGATGCGCTCCAGTTCGTCGGCCAGGTGGGCGCCGTATTCCGGCTCGCCGCGCGTGAAGGCATTCTTTTCCAGGTTGTGCGTGTGCGGCAGGTGGTCCACCCCCGGCAGCAATGTGCCGTAGGGCTTGCGGTTGCCGGCAATGCCGCCGACCGAGATGCCACCGAAGCCCACGCCGTGGTAGGCGCGTTCGCGGCCGATCAGCCGGGTGCGCGACGCTTCGCCGCGCGCCTTGTGGTAGGCCAGCGCGATCTTCAGCGCGGTGTCCACCGCTTCGGAGCCGGAGTTCGTATAGAACACATGGCCGAAGCGATGGTTGGTGTACTCCATCAGTTTTTCGGCGAGGTCGAAGGCGGCCGGGTGGCCCATCTGGAAGGTGGGCGCGAAGTCGAGCTGGCCGACCATTTCGCTGACTGCCGCCACGATCTTCGGCTGGCGGTGGCCACAGGGCACGCACCACAGGCCGGCGGTGCCGTCCAATACCTGGTTGCCATCGACGTCCTTGTAATACACACCTTCCGCCGACACCAGCAGGCGCGGATTGGCCTTGAAGTCGCGGTTGTTCGTGAACGGCATCCAGAAGGACGCCAGGGACTGCGGCCGGGCTTCGTTCATTGCTATCTCCCTTGGTGGGTTTTTTACGATGCTCAAAAAACTTTACCAGTTGGCAAAATCATGATGCAATAATAGACAGCAAGGTAACTATGGCACATATACACATAAGCGGAAACGTTCCAACCGTACAGGTAGCAAAAACAGTACAGTTTTAGAGGCCCGAATGGACGACAGCGCAACCCCGAATTCCGCATGGCCCGTGCTTTCCATCGAGCGCGCGAAGAAGGGCAGCCTGGTTGAAAAGATCGTGGACGCCATCAGCGCCATGGTGGCCAGCCGCGAGCTGCGCGTCGGCACCAAGATGCCCTCGGTCAGGCAATTCGCGAAGTGTAATGGCATCAGCACCTTTACAGTTGTCGAGGCATACGATCGCCTGGTTACCCTCGGACTGTTGTCGTCACGCCGCGGTTCCGGCTATTTTGTTGCTCGCCACGACGTCCCCGCCCTGCTGCCGCCGGCGGCCATGTTTGCCACGCCGGCCGCGGTCGACGCCCTGACGCCCGAACTGTATTCCGGCGCCTCCGAAGCGCTGCCCGTCGGCGCCGGCTGGCTGCCGCCTGAATGGTATGGCGAAGACACTATCCTCGATGCCGTGCGCCACGCCATGCGCATCCCCGCCAACCGTCTGCGCGGCTACGGCCACCCGCTCGGTTTTCCCGGCCTGCGGCAATACATGGCATCCACGCTCAGCGACGAGCTGTTTGCCGTCGAAGCGGAACAGATCCTGCTCACGCACGGCGCCACCCACGCCTTCGACCTGATCCTGCGCACGCTGACCAAGCCGGGCGATACCGTCTTCGTGGAAGACCCGGTGTACAGCAACCTGCTGTCGCTGATCCGCCACCACGGCTGCCACGCCATCGGCATTCCGCGCAATGAGCACGGCCTGGACATGGACTTCCTCGCCGCCCAGGCACGCGAGAGCCAGCCCAAGCTCATGTTCGTCAACACCGTGCTGCAAAACCCGCTTGGCACCAGCCTGTCGCAAGCGCAGGCGCATCGCCTGCTGGGCTTTGCCGAGCAGTTCGACTTCTGGCTGGTGGAAGACGATATCTACCGCGAGCTCACCGCGCGCGGCGAAGCCTCGCTGGCAGCGATGGATGGACTGCGGCGCGTGATCCGCGTCGGCAGTTTTTCCAAGACGCTGTCGCCGGTGCTGCGCGTCGGCTCGATTTGCGCCTCCGCTTCGCTGCTGCCGGAACTGGTACGCGTGAAAATGCTGGCCGGCCTCACCACCTCGGAAGTGAACGAACGCGCCGCCTATCACGCCATCACCGCGCGGCCCTACAAGCGCATGGTGGAAAAGCTGGTGGGGCAACTTGCCGAAGGCCGCGAGCGCACCATCGAACTGCTTGCACTGGCCGGCATGGCCCCAATCGCCAGGCCGCGCGGCGGCATGTTCGTCAGCGCCGGCTGGCAGCAGGCGCCGACGCCCGAATGCAACGGCAAGCTGCTGGCCGACCAGGCGCTGAAGTCCGGCATCCTGCTCGCACCGGGAGAGTTCTTCCAGTTGCGGCAACCGGCATCGATCTGGTTCCGCTTCAACGTCGCTTATTCGGATAGCCCGCAACTGCGGAACTTCCTGCAGTCCATGAGGAGAGAATATGGCATCAGCTAAGTTGCGCCGCGTGATCAACCGCGACCGGCTGGAAGCGGACATCGCCGCCGAAGCCGTGCGCGTGTTCGCCGAGTCGGGTTACGAAGGCGCTTCCGTCGCCACCATCGCGGAAAACGTTGGCCTGTCCAAGCAGAACCTGATGTACTACTTCCCCACCAAGCAGGCACTCTACCAGCGCGTGCTGGACGACGTGCTCGACGAATGGCTGGCGCGCATGGCCAATATCGCGGAGCCGGACGGCGAACCGGCCGAAGTGCTGCGCGCCTACATCAAGGCCAAGCTGGACTTCTCGCGCGAGCATCCCTGGGGGTCGCGCGTGTATGCGATGGAAGTGATCAGCGGCGCGCCGCTGTATGGCGAACAGATTCGCGAACGCGTAGTGCCGCTGGTACGCAAGGATATCGAAGTGTTCGAGCGCTGGATCGCTGAGGGCCGCATCGCTCCCGTCAACGCCACCCACCTGCTGTTTGCCATCTGGGCCATGACGCAGTCATACGCCGACTTCGCCGCGCAAATGCAGCTGGTGCTTGGCGCCGGCCAGCTGACCGGTGCCGATTTCGCCGACGCGGAAGCAACCATTACCAGGCTGGTGCTCGCCTCCCTGATACCGGCCAAGCCTTAGCATAGTGGCGGTTGCCGTATCCTGCGGCCCAGACCAAACTGATGCGCCGGATTAGCCGTCCTGTCAGAACGGTTACGCACCTCGATGGTGCATTTCATGCTGGCATGAAACTTGATTGGAATTAGTCGTCCGACCAAGGAGAGCGCCTATGCCAAGCTTTTTCAATGAAATGACCGATGCCGGCATCACGCGCGAACACTACCGCGAGTTCTGTCGCTGGCTTGAACAGCAGCCAGCCGACAGCGTGGCCCGCAAGCGTGCCGAAGCCGACCTGAGTTTCCGCCGTGTCGGCATCACGTTCGCCGTCTATGGCGACGATGCCGGTACCGAACGCCTGATTCCCTTCGATATCATTCCGCGCATCATTCCGGCGCACGAATGGGCCATGCTGGAGCGTGGCCTGGCGCAACGGGTCAAGGCGCTCAACATGTTTCTGCACGACATCTATCACGGACAGGACATCATCCGCGCCGGCATCATCCCCGCCGAACAGATCTTCCGCAACGCCCAGTACCGTCCCGAAATGCAGGGCATCGACGTCGCCGCCGGCATTTACTCGCACATCGCCGGGGTGGATATCGTGCGCGCCGGCCGGGGCGAGTTCTACGTCCTGGAAGACAACCTGCGCGTGCCTTCCGGCGTCTCCTACATGATGGAAGACCGCAAGATGATGATGCGCCTGTTCCCCGACCTGTTCGCCCGCAACCGCGTGGCCCCGGTCGACCACTACCCCGACCTGCTGCTGGACAACCTGCGCTCGGTGGCGCCGCAAGGGGCGGACGACCCGACGGTGGTGGTCATGACGCCCGGCATGTACAACTCGGCCTACTTCGAGCACGCCTTCCTGGCGCAGCAGATGGGTGTGGAACTGGTGGAAGGCAAGGACCTTTTCGTCAGCGACAATGCGGTCTACATGCGCACCACGCACGGCCCGCGCCGGGTCGACGTGATCTACCGCCGTCTGGACGACGACTTCCTCGATCCGCTGGCCTTCCGCGCCGATTCTTCGCTGGGCGTACCGGGCTTGCTGTCGGTATACCGCGCCGGCCGCGTCACCCTGGCCAATGCGATCGGCACCGGCGTTGCCGACGACAAGTCGATCTACCCCTTCGTGCCCGACATGATCCGCTTCTACCTGTCGGAAGAACCGGTGCTGCACAACGTCCCTACCTGGCAATGCCGCAAGCCGGCCGACCTCGATTACGTGCTGGCCCACCTGCCGGAACTGGTGGTCAAGGAAGTGCACGGCGCCGGCGGCTACGGCATGCTGGTCGGCCCGGCCAGCACGCGCGAGCAGGTGGCGGCTTTCCGCGAACGGCTGGTCGCCAGGCCGGACGGCTACATCGCCCAGCCCACGCTGGCCCTGTCCAACTGCCCGACCTTCGTGGACAACGGCATCGCGCCGCGCCATAGCGACCTGCGTCCCTTCGTCCTGTCCGGCAAGACCATCTCGATGGTGCCGGGCGGCCTGACCCGGGTCGCGCTGCAGGAAGGTTCCCTGGTGGTGAATTCCTCGCAAGGGGGCGGCACCAAGGACACCTGGGTCCTGGAAGCATAAGGAGAAAACCGTCATGTTAAGCCGAACCGCCGACCACCTGTTCTGGATGTCGCGCTATACCGAACGCGCCGAGAACACTGCCCGCATGCTGGACGTCGCAGTGCAGACTTCGATGCTGCCGCAGTCGACCGCCGACACTGAGCGCAGCTGGCGCGCCCTGCTCGGCATCTCCGAACTGGAGCCTGCCTACTGCGCCAAATATCCTGCCGTCACCGCACGCGACGTGATCGACTTCATGGTTCGCGATCCGTCCAACCCCTCGTCGATCGCGGCCTGCGTGCGCGAAGCGCGCGAGAATGCGCGCGCCGTGCGCGGTGCGCTGACCACCGAAGTGTGGGAGATCCAGAACCAGACCTGGCTCGACCTGCAGAAGCACCTGGGCAACGGCCTGCTGGCGCAGGACCCCGGCAAGTTCTTCGACTGGGTCAAGTACCGAGCCCACCTGGCGCGCGGCGTCACGCTGGGCACCATGCTGAACGACGAAACGGTCAACTTTATCCGCCTTGGTGCCGCGCTGGAGCGGGCCGACAATACTGCGCGCATCCTCGACGTCAAGTTCCATGGCCTGCGCGACGGTGCCAGCGGCGAGCGCGACTTCTACTACTGGGCGGCGCTGCTGCGCTCCGTATCGGGCTTCGAAATCTACCGCAAGGTATACCGCGACGTGATCACGCCTGGCCGCGTGGCCGAGCTGCTGATCCTGCGCGCCGACATGCCGCGTTCCCTGCTAGCCTGCATGGCGGAAGTGGTGGACAACCTGCACGCAGTGCGCAACGACCTGTCGGCCGACACCGAGCGCTTTGCCGGCCGGCTGCACGCCGAGCTGCAGTTCGCCCGTATCGAGGACATCATGCAGCGCGGCCTGCACGACATGCTGACCGGCTTCCTGGCGCAGGTGTATGAACTGGGCAACCGGGTCAGCCGCGTCTTCCTGGTACCACTGGCAGCCTGAGGACCAAGCATGCAACTGACGATCCGCCACGAAACGCGCTACACCTACAGCAGCGCCCTGGCCTACAGCATCCAGCTGCTGCGCCTGACGCCGCGCGTGGAAGCCCAGCAGCATGTGCTGCAATGGCAGCTGTCCGCGCCGGGCCAGCTGCATGCTTTCACCGATGCCTTTGGCAACCGCTCGCACATGCTGACGCTCGCTGCGCAGCATGACAAGCTCTCCATCGTCGCCAGCGGCACCGTGGAAACCAGCAGCCCGCCCGGCGGGCGTATCCTGCACGACGATGCCTTGCCGCCGCTGGCCTATACCGTGCCGACACAGCTGACGACCGCGACACCCGCCATCCACGCGCTGGCTGCCGCCACCCTGCCGCCCGGCAAGGCCAATAGCGCCGAGCTGCTGATGCTGGCCGGGCAGATTGCCGGCGCCGTCGCCTACCAAAGCGGCGCCACCGAAGTCAGCACCAGCGCCGGCGCCGCCCTCGAACTGGGCAGCGGCGTGTGCCAGGACCATGCGCACGTTTTCCTCGCCTGCTGCCAGGCGCAGGGCATTCCGGCACGGTATGTGTCCGGCTACATCGACCCCGGCGGCAGCGGCCATGCGGCCAGCCATGCCTGGGTTGACGCCTGGGCCACTGACGCCGGCTATGAAGGCTGGGTCAGCCTGGACGTAACCCATGTGCGGCTGATGGACGCGGCCTATTGCCGCCTGGCTGTGGGACGCGACTATGAAGCGGCTGCGCCGCTGCGCGGCGTGCGTCGCGGCGGCGGCACCGAAACGCTGTCGGTCCAGGTGCGGGTGCAATCGGGCCAGCAATCGAACCAGCAGTAGCGGTGTAGAATCGGCTATTCCTTCCTCAGGCTTTATTTGTATGACTTATTGTGTTGCCATGCGCCTCGATGCGGGGCTGGTATTCCTGTCGGACTCACGCACCAATGCCGGCGTCGACCAGGTCAGCGCCGTGCGCAAGATGAGCGTGTTCGACAATCCCGGCGAGCGTGTGCTGGTGTTGATGACCTCAGGGAACCTGTCGATCTCGCAATCGGTGCGCCAGCTGGTGGGCGAACTGACCGGCAGCAATGGCTATACCGTCTGGGGCGCGCCCAACTTGTACGAAGCCGCCCGCGTGGTGGGCGAGGCCGTGCGCATCGTCCATGCGCGCGACGCCGAATCGCTGGGCAAGTTCGGCATCGACTTCAACATCAACCTGATCTTCGGCGGCCAGGTCAAGGGCGAGCCGTGCCGCCTGTTCCATATCTACTCGGCCGGCAATTTCATCGAGGCCCAGTCCGAGAGCCCTTACTTCCAGATCGGTGAAGCCAAGTATGGCAAACCGATTATCGACCGCGTGATCACCCCTGCCAGCTCGCTCGATGCCGCGGCCAAGTGCGCGCTGATTTCCATGGATTCCACGCTGCGCTCCAATGTATCGGTCGGCCTGCCGCTGGATCTGCTGGTATACGAAGCCGACAGCCTGGCGGTGACACGCTTTGTCACGTTGGATGAGAAGAATGCCTATTTCCAGATGATCCGCAGCACCTGGGGCCAGCAGTTGAAAGCGATTTTCGAAGGCATCGATGCTCCCGAGTGGAGCGGCATGTCCGCCCGCCCCAGCCAGCCGGTGCGTGCGCCGCGCCCCCCCGACCGGGACGGCGGCCAGACGCCAGCCACGCCGCAAAGCTTCGCCCAGCATTTCGGCGACGGCCAGCAGTAGGGGCGATGCGGCTAGGCAGGCGCCCGCGCCATCGCCACCAGTTCCGAAATGGTCTTGCTGTCCTCCGGGAACAGTGAACTGCCAACGTGCATGAGCGGTTCGACCTTGGCGCCGTCCGGCAGCAGCACCGGTTCCGCCACCGCAGCCCGCCGGAAGCGCGTAACCTGGCTCTGGACGATGGTGCGGCGGCCGGCCACGCTCAGAATCACGCCGAATTCATCGACGCTCAGCCGAGCCAGCACATCGCCTTCACGGCATTCCGCTGCAAGGCGCCTGGCCAGTTCCACCATTACTTCCTTGCGATATGGATTGACCCGCGCCACCATCACGCCCACATGGCCGCGCCGGGCGATCGCATTGTCGGTACGCACGCGCAACTGCTCGTAGAAGGCGGACCGGTTCGGCAGCCCGGTGGCAGGGTCCTGCGTCACCTTGCGCTGCAAGACCTGCGCGCCTTCCTGCGAGGCGTGGAACATCAGCGCGGCAGTCATGTCGGCAATTGCCTGACCCACCGGCACTTCGTCCTCATCGAAAAGACGCGGTTCACGCCACGCCAGTTTCAGCACCCCGCCCGCCTGCTCGCCAAACAGCAGCGGCAGGATCGCCATCGAACGCAAGCCCACGCGGCGGCATGCTTCGCGGTTGACCCGTTCGTCGATCTCGGAATCGGTGCAGGTAGCAGCCTGGCGCGAGGTCAGCACCAGCCCCGACAAGCTGCCCTTGATCTGCATGCGCAGGCCCAGCTGGTTTTCCGCCAGGCCGTGCGCGGCGCGGTACACCACCTCGCTGCCTTCCACCAGTTCGATCACGGCGCCGTCCGCGCCCGTCAACTGCATTGCTTTCACCGCTGCGAGATCCATCAGGGCGCCAAAGGCCGGGCCCAGGCGGGCCAGCTCAAGCTGGGCATCCACGATGGCGACCAGCTTTGATGGGGGAAGATCCCGCCGGTCGCTCATGGCTTACTCCTGCACAGGCGTAATTTGCACGCTGGCTACGCGCCACTTCCCTTCCTTGCGCACGTAGACGTCAACATAGCGGTAATGGCTGCCGAATGGCTTGCCCTCATAGCTGCCGGTCATGCGCGTGCGGCCGCTGACCAGCGCCACGTCGCCGTAGAAGCGTATGTCCATGTCTTCCACGTCGTAGGGATTGATAACCAGCTTGGGCGACATGATCGCTTCGAGGAAGGCAGCCTTGCTGGCTACGTCGCCGCGCGCGCTGATCTGGCGGAAATCTTCCGCCATGTTTTCGGCAATGGCCGCGCGGTCCTTGCGGATGATGGCTTTATCCCAGGCGTCGGCCTGCCGCGCAAGTTCTTCGGAGGGCGACACGGCGAACGCACTTAGTGTGCCAAGCGCCAGTGCCGCAACGATCATGGTTATGCGTATCCTCATTGGCATGGTCAGATATGCTGGTCGATCAGGATAGGATTGCCGTCGGGATCGATAGCAATGATATAGGCCGGGCCGCTGCCCGATTCGTCGGTACGCGCGGCCAGCACTACGCCGTTTTCCTCAAGCTGGCGTTGCAACTGGCGCACATCGGTGTAGCCCGGCACGAGCTGAGCATTGCTGTCCCAGCCCGGATTGAAGGTCAGCGTATTCCTTTCGATCATGCCCTGGAACAGGCCTATGACCTGCTCGCCATTCTTCATGATCAGCCAGTTCTCATCGATATTGCCGCCAAAATCGCTGAAGCCGAACTTGGTGTAGAACTCGCGCGAAGCGCGGATGTCCTTGACGTTCAGGCTCAGGGAAAATACGCCGAGTTGCATGCCGAATTCCTCCGCTCGCTTGTAAATTGCAAATTTAACATCGCCGCATCCAGCCAGCAAGGGTTCGCTGTGCTTGCTTCCTTGCTAAAATGCAAAAAACTTCTGGAGTCAGCTTTTCATGCCAGCATTTGCCCCGTTCACCCTGAGCGCCCAGCGTTTGCAACTGCGCTCGCTCTCCGCCGAAGACGTGCCCGCGCTGTACCGCATGTACTCCGACCCCGACGCCATGCGCTACTGGAGCAGTGCGCCCTGGGACAGCTTGCAGCAGGCCGAGGCCTATTTCGCCGCGGCGCAAGCTGGCTATGAAAGCGGCGACCTGCTGCGCATGGGCGTCGAGGTGGACGGCGCACTGGCCGGCATCATCAACCTGTATAGCTTCAGCCGCCAGAACCGCCGTTGCGACATCGGCTACATGCTGGACCGGGCATTCTGGGGCAAGGGCTATATGCAGGAAGCCATGGCTACCCTGATCGATTACGCTTTCCGCGTGCTGCGCCTGCACCGCATCGAAGCCGACATCGATCCGCGCAATACCGCCTCGGCCAAGCTGCTCAAGAGCTTGCACTTTGTGCATGAAGGCCATATGCGCGAGCGCTGGATCATCAACGGCGAGATCTGCGACACGGACTTTTTCGGTCTGCTCCGCTCCGATTGGCTGGCGGCGCGCTAGCAGTTCATCGCGCGCCACGGCAGGTCAGCCACCCCGCAGTGCAGTTCGTCGGATGCTACTCCACTGTTGCCGGGCGCAGCGGTACAGTTGCATCATCGAAACGCAAGGAGGAAAGCATGAAGACGATTAACAAAAGCGCCAAGGAAACCGTGAAGGAAGTGTGGCAAGCTTTCGTCGGCATCGGCCGCCATTTCGTCCGTACCCTGGACCATATGTCCTGGCCCGCCATTGTCGGCATGTGCATAGTGATCGCACTGTTCCTGACCATCCTGCCCTTGGCCATCACCCTGTTCATCGGCGTGCTGATCGCCAAGCTGGCTATCAATGCTTTTGGAGACAAGAAGCAACATGGGTAACCGGACGCGCAGCGTGCTCTCCTTCGTCGGGGAGATCGGCGACACAGCCAGCAGCTTGTGGTGGGACTTCTTCGACTGGCTGGCGCAAGTGCCGTTGCGCCAGCTGGTAGTCACGTGGATGCTCGCCTTCCTGCTGGGATTGACGCCCGTGCTGCATCCGAAACAGGTTGCCTTCTTCATCATCGGCTCGGCCGGCCTGAAGATCCTCGCCGGCGGCAAGCGCAAGGCGGAAATCGAAGCACGCAAGGCAGCGGCGCAAGCCGGCACCGAAAGCCTGGAGCGCCGCCTGGTGGAAGCCCAGATGTCCGCCCTGCAGGCGCAAGTGGAGCCGCATTTCCTGTTCAACACCCTGGCCCTGATCGGCCAATTGATCGAAACCGATCCGCCGGAAGCGGCCAAGATCCACACCCACCTGATCGAATACCTGCGCGCCACCCTGCCCCAGATGCGCTCGCGCGGCAACGGCACGCTGGGCCGCCAGATCCAGATGGCGCGTTCCTACCTCGCCATCATGCAGGCTCGCATGAAGTCGCGCCTGTCGGTCTCGATCGACGTTCCGCCGGAACTGGAAAGCGCCACCTTCCCGCCCATGATGCTGCAGATCCTGATCGAGAACTCGATCAAGCACGGCCTGGAGCCGAAAGTGGAAGGCGGCCGTATCGACATCCGCGCGAGTGTCAACGGCAGCGTGCTGCAGGTGGACGTGCAGGACGATGGCGTCGGCTTCAATGCCTATGCCGGCGACGGCGTCGGCCTCACCAATGTGCGCGAGCGCCTGAAGCTGATGTACGGCACCCGCGCCCAGCTGCTGATCGAGCAGCCGATGGACGGCGGTTGCCGCGCCTCGATCTGCATTCCGTTTGCACCGGATATTTTTGCGAAACCCTGAGTCATGAGCAATCAGCCTAAAGCCACCGCCATCATTGCCGACGATGAAGAGCCAATGCGCGACATGCTGCGCAAGCGCTTGCACGAGGCCTGGCCCGAACTGGACATCGTGGCCGAAGCAGCCAACGGCATCGAAGCAATCGCCCTGGCCGGCCAGCACCAGCCGGACATCGTGTTCCTCGACATCCGCATGCCCGGCCTGACCGGCATCGAAGCGGCGCGCATGCTGTTCAACCGTTGCCACATCGTCTTCATCACTGCCTACGACCAATATGCGATCGAGGCTTTTGAACAAGGTGCGCTCGACTACCTGCTCAAGCCGGTCAACCTGGACCGTTTGAAAACCACCTGCGGCCGCCTGCAGTCGCGCCTCGGCAGGACCCCCAACAACATCGAACGGCAGCTCAGCCAACTGTTGCGGCAGACCGGCCGTGGCGCGGCCGGTGGCGCCTGCGCTGCGCAGCCCGAGTACCTGCACTGGATCCAGGCCCAGGTCGGCAACAGTCTGCGCATGATCTCAACCAAGGAAGTGTTGTTCTTTCGCGCCGATGAAAAATATACGCGCGTGCAGACAGCGCAAGGCGAATTCCTGATTCGCAAGACCCTGAAGGAACTGGAAGATGAGCTGGACCCGAATGAATTCTGGCGCATCCACCGCTCCACCCTCGTGCGCGTCGATGCGATTGCCGAGGTGACGCGCGATTTGCGCGGGCGCCAGATGGTCCGCGTGCGCAACTCCACCGAGGAACTCGAAGTCAGCCGCGGAAACACCCATTTATTCCAGCAAATGTAGGTCGCCCGCGCTCGCTTGCCCCCTGTACGGTGCTAGTCTATATTGACCTGACTATGCCGCTTTTTCAGGGAGAGAACGATGACGATTCCAAAGGCCACGCGCGCGACCATCATGCCTTGCCTGCGCTACCGCGACGCGCCCGCCGCTATCGACTGGTTGTGTAAAACGCTGGGCTTCAAGGCCGCGCTTGTGGTCCCCAACGAAGACGGCACCATCGCCCATGCCCAGCTTTCCTACGGCAACGGCATGGTCATGCTAAGCTCCATTTTTGACACCGACTATGGCCGTTTATTAAAGCAGCCCGCCCAGCTCGGGATGGCTGTCACCCAGACCGCCTACCTCGTCGTCAACGACGCCGACGAAGTGCACGCACGCTGCGTGCAAGCCGGGGCGCCAATCGAGATGCCCTTGCAGGACGAAGATTATGGCGGCCGTGGCTTTACCTGTCGCGATCCCGAAGGGCATGTGTGGAGCATAGGCACTTATGACCCTTGGGAGCACTGATGGGACGCACAGTTCACTTTGAAATCCAGGCCAGCGAGCCGCAAGCCCTGATCGAGTTCTACGGCAAGATGTTCGACTGGAGCTTTTCCAAATGGGAAGGCGGCGAATATTGGCTGGTCGGTACCGGCGAAGTCGGCGCGCCGGGCATCAATGGCGGTTTGCTGCCGCGCCGCGGGCCGCGTCCCGAGGAAGGAGCCGCCGTCAACGCCTTCGTCTGCACCGTCGACGTGGCAGACCTCGACAAGTCGCTCGCCCTGCTGAAAGAACTCAAAGGCACGGTCGCCGTGCCGCGCATGCCGGTGCCGGGTGTCGGCTGGCTGGCCTACGCCAAGGACCCGGACGGCAATATCTTCGGCATGATGCAGAACGATGCCAGTGCTTCTTTCGAAGGAACGTGAATGAGCGACGAACAGGCAATCCGCGACCTGGTCGCGGAATGGACCCGTGCCACCCTCGCCGCGCAGGTCGAGCGCATCCTGCCGTTGATGACGGAAGACGTGGAATTCTATGTTCCCGGCCAGCCAGTCATGCGCGGCCGTGCGGCGTTTGAACAAGGCGTGCGTGCCGTGCTGGCCTCGCACCGCATTGAATCGCACGCCGAGGTCCGGCAAGTGGAAGTCAGCGGCAATCTCGCCTATGGCACGACTTACCTGCGCGTGGCGATTACGCCACTCGCAGGTGGCGAAACCATGCGCAAGGAAGGCAACGTGCTGTCGGTCTATCGCAAGAACACTGCCGGCCAATGGCAGCTGGCGCGCGACGCGAATATGCTTAGCTGATCGCCGCCACCAGGGCGGCATCCGCCACCTGTGTCGGGCGAATCTTGATCAGGCTGCGATACAGCGGCGGCAGGTGGCTGCACAACTCGTGCAGCGCCGGTTCGGGCATCGCCGGGCGTACGTACTGGAACTGGGCCGGGTTATTGAGCGGCAATGCGCCTTCCATCGTCGATCCATAGGCGCCCAGCGCCATGAAGCTCAACGCGCTTTCGTCCGGCCCCACTGCAAACACGAAAGTGCCGTCTTTCGGGTGCCCCAGGTAATGGCGCACCTCGGCCTGCGTCACCGCGTCGGCGCCTTCCATCAGCTTGTAGCGCAGTTGCGCGTAAGCCCGCGTGCACTCCATGAAAGCGGTGCGGATGGAGGACGTTTGCTGGCGGCCATGGCAGCACAACAGCAAGTTGCCGAAGGAATCCAGCAGCGCCACCGCGTCGCCCTTGCCGCCCTGCGCCTTGTCGCGCGCCATGGCCTGCTGCAGGTATGGGGCGAGGCCGGCATCCGGCGTGCGCGGTTCGCAACGGTAAGTCAGTGCATCGGGAAAGGCCCGCTTCAGGGCGCGTACCATGAAATGGTCGTCCGGCAGCGTAGCCGGGTCCTTCAACTCGGCTTGCGGCGGGTCGATATTGAACAAGTCCATCACATTGGCCGAGGTGGCCTCGAACACCAGCGAGCATAAGGCCTGAGTTGGTTCAGCGATGGTCTTGCCGATGAAGAATGGCTTCGGCGCAGCCCCTGCCCCGCGCCGCGCATACGACGAAGTGCCCAGCACCGCTGGATAGGAGAAAGTGCGCTCGGCCTGTGGCCGCAGTGCGACCGGCAGCGAGGGATAGAAGGCGGAACCGTTGTAATTGATACCGGCCTTGCCATCCGGTGCAGCGACCACCACGTTGAAGCCTGCGGCCAGGATGGCGCCCGTGCACATGCAGCACGGGTCGAGCGAAGTCACGATGGTGATTTCCTCTGGCGGCGGCAACTCGTGGCCTTTGGCACGCTCGGCGAAATACCAGTCGATCAACTGGCGCTCGCTGTGCGCGGTCGGGTCGTAAATCAGGCCATGCTTGATGACGTTGTTGTGCAGCGCCTTGAGTACGGTGCCGCTGGCGTCCAGCATGACGCCACCCACGCCGAAGGTGCCCTGGGTCTTTGCTGCAATGGCTTCAGACGCCGCGATGGCGACGGCTGTTTGTACGTCGATGGCCTTCTTCACGCTTGTTTCTTTACTTCTTCAGGTCCCAGCCGCCGAAGGCTTCGGGAAGCAGTTCGGCTGCCGTGGTTTCGCGAACGTCGCCTTTCAGGTTGGCCAGCACGACCGGCAACTGGTTGCCCCCCAATTCCAGCGTGACCTGGCGGCAGGCGCCGCAAGGAGCGATGGGGTTGTCCGTTTCGCCGATCACTGCCAGCTTGTCGAAATCGCCTGGCTGGTAGCCTTGGGCAATGGCGCTGAAGAAGGCGGTGCGTTCGGCGCAGTTGCATAGGCCATAGCTCGCGTTTTCCACGTTACAGCCGTGGAAGATCTTGCCGTCCTTCGTCAGCAGCGCCGCGCCGACCTTGAAGTTGGAGTATGGGGTGTAGGCTTTCAGGCGCGCGGCCTTGGCCTCTTCGATCAGTTTTTCGTTGTTCATGTGAGCTCCAGAACCGGTAAACCAGTGCCTGACCCGCAGGGTCAGACACTGCCTGCTCGCCGGCCAGTGGAGTGTCAGACCCTGCGGGTCTGACACTGGTTTACCGGTTTTAAGGACGAATAGTACGGTACACGATCGGATTCGCAGCAGGCGCCGCATCCGCAATGGTGTAAGCCGCCTGCACCTCACGCACCGCCTGCTCCGCAGCCGCCTGGGTACGCGCATGCACCATCGCCATCGGCTGCCCAGCCTGCAACGGCTGCCCCAATTCCACCAGATCAGTCAAGCCAACTGCAAAGTCGATCGCATCGGTCGGACGGCGACGACCGCCGCCCAGCGACACCACCGCCAGGCCGATATCGCGGCAAACGGTGGAAGCAGCGTAGCCTGCGCGCGGCGCGGGCACCGGCACCACGATGGGCGCCTTCTCCAGGTGCTTGTCCATGTTGTCCACCAGGTCGGCCGGGCCGCCCAGCGCCTTGACCATGCGCGAGAAACGCTCGGCAGCTTCGCCCGAATCCAGCGCATGCTGCAGCTTGGCGCGTGCCTCGGCTTCGTTGGCAGCGAGCTTGCCCAGCACCAGCATCTCGGCGCACAGCGCCATCGTGACTTCGTGCAGGCGTGCAGGGCGGAACTTGCCGGTCAGGTAATCGATCGCGCCGCGTACTTCCAGCGCATTGCCGGCCCACGGGGACAGCGATTCGTTCATGTCGGTCAGCAGCGCAGAGGTCA
>JBCNOX010000369.1:0-5630 GCA_039593645.1 Pseudoduganella sp. | reverse complement strand
ATCGTCCACCTGGTGCTGGCCAAAATCCCCGGCGCCGACGGCAGGCTGGTGCCGGGCGTGAAAGGCATCTCGCTGTTCATCGTCCCCAAATTCCTCGACAGCGGCGAGCGCAACGACATCGCGCTGGCGGGCCTGAACCACAAGATGGGCAACCGCGGCACCACCAACTGCCTGCTGAATTTCGGCGAAGGGCGCCACCTGCCCGGCGGGCGCAGCGGCGCCATCGGCTACCTGGTCGGCCGTGAAGGCCAGGGCCTGCTCAACATGTTTCACATGATGAACGAAGCGCGCATCGGCGTGGGCCTGGCGGCGGCGGTGCTGGGCTACACCGGCTACCTGCACGCATTGGATTATGCGCGCGAGCGCCCGCAAGGCCGCCATCCGGCCGCCAAGGACCCGTCCTCGCCGCAGCTTCCCATCATCGCCCACACCGACGTGCGCCGCATGCTGCTGGCGCAGAAGGCGTATGTGGAAGGCGCGCTGGGCCTGTGCCTGTACAGCGCGCGCCTGGTCGACGACGAGCACACCGGCGATACCCCGGACATCCGCCAGCGCGCCGGGCGCCTGCTGGAATTCCTGACGCCGATCACCAAGTCCTGGCCTTCGCAATGGGGCCTGGAAGCGAACAACCTGGCAATCCAGGTCCACGGCGGCTACGGCTACACCCGCGAGTACAACGTCGAACAGTTCTACCGCGATAACCGCCTGAATCAGATCCATGAAGGCACGCACGGCATCCACGGCCTGGACCTGCTGGGCCGCAAAGCCAGCATCCACGACGGCGCCTTGCTGAAGACCATGGCCGAGGAAATCCGCGCCACGGTGCACAGCGCGCGCAGCACCGGCCACGGCCCCGACGCCCGCCAGCTGGTGGCCTACGCCAACGCGCTGGGCGCTGCCTGGCGCCGGGTTGAAGAAGTCACGCAGGCCCTGTATGCTGCCCCCGACCTTAACCAGACCCTGGCCAACGCCACGGTCTATCTGGAGGCGGTGGGACATGTGGTGGTCGCCTGGATCTGGCTGCAGCAAGCCATGGCGGCCGTGGCCAGGCTGCCGGAAGACGACAGCTTCCGGCGCGGCAAACTGCAAGCCTGCCGCTATTTCTACAAATGGGAGCTGCCCAAGGTCCAGCCGCAGCTGGACTTGCTGGCCGCCCTCGACACCACCACGCTCGACATGCAGGACGCGTGGTTCTGAGGAGTAGCGAATGATCAAGCACATCGTCATGTGGAAGCTGAAAGAGCACGCGGAAGGCGCCGACCGCGCCACCAATGCCGCCAGGATGAAGGAACAGCTGCTGGCCTGCGCCGGCATCGTGCCCGGCATCCTGAAGCTGGAAGTGGGCATCGCCGAACCAGGCCTGGAAGCCACCTACGACGTCGTGCTGTATTCCGAATTCGAAAACCGGGAAGCGCTCGACGCTTACCAGTCGCACCCGCAGCACCAGGCACTTAAACCCTTCTTCAGCGCTGTGCGCGATGCGCGCCAGTGCATGGATTACACGATATAAGGACTCGATCATGCGAACTACCCAGCAACTCTTCGACCTCACAGGCAAAACCGCCCTGGTAACCGGCGGCTCGCGCGGCCTCGGCCTGCAAATGGCCTTGGCGCTGGGCGAACTGGGCGCCAGAGTGGTGGTCAGCTCGCGCAAGCAGGCCGACCTGGACGAGGCGGTGGCGCTGCTGAAGGAAAACGGCGTCGAAGCGGTCGCCATCGCCGCCGACCTGGGCAAGGAAGCATCGATCGACCCGCTGGTGGACGCGGCGCTGCAGGCGCTGGGCGGCCATATCGACATCCTGGTCAACAACGCCGGCGCCACCTGGGGCGCGCCGGCGGAAGACTATCCGCTGGAAGCCTGGGACAAGGTGATGAACCTGAACGTGCGCAGCATTTTCCTGCTGTCGCAAGCCGTCGGCAAGCGCTCGATGATCCCGCGCCGCTCCGGCCGCATTATCAATATCGCATCGATCGCCGGCCTGGCCGGCAATGGCCCCGGCACCATGAAGACCGTCGCTTACAATACGTCCAAGGCGGCCCTGATCAACTTTACCCGCGCCCTTGCCGGCGAGTGGGGCGAATACGGCATCAACGTCAACGCGCTGGCGCCGGGCTTCTTCCCGTCGAAACTGAGCGCGGGCGTGATCAAGGCCATGGGCGAAGACAAGCTGGCGGCGGCAGCGCCGCTGCAGCGCCTGGGCGGCGACGAAGACCTGAAGGGCGCGGTGGCGCTGTTCGCGTCCGACGCCGGCCGGCATATCACGGGCCAGGTCCTCGCCGTGGACGGCGGGGTCTCGGCAGTCTAAGGAGTTTGAATGACCAAGTATCATCGCATCGTGCTGGCTTCGCGCCCGCGCGGTGCTGTCGTGCCGGAGAATTTCCGGCTTGAGGAAGTCGAGGTGCCTGTGCTGGCCGAAGGCCAGCTCCTGGTGCGCAACCATTACCTGTCGCTGGACCCGTACATGCGCGGGCGCATGAGCGAAGCGAAAAGCTACGCTGCGCCGCAGCCCCTGGACCAGACCATGATCGGCGGCACGGTGGGCGAAGTGGTCGAATCGCGCAACGCCAACTTTGCCGTCGGCCAGTTCGTAGCCGGCATGTTCGGCTGGGCCGAGATGGGCGTGTCCGACGGCACCGGCCTGCGCAGGGTCGACAACAGCGTGATCCCGGCTTCCGCCCACCTTGGCGTGGTCGGCATGCCCGGCATGACGGCCTGGTATGGCATGCACGAAATCCTGCGCCCGAAACTGGGCGAGACCGTGGTGGTTTCCGCTGCCAGCGGCGCGGTCGGCAGCGCAGTGGGCCAATTGGCCAGGCTGGCCGGCTGCCGCGCAGTCGGCATTGCCGGCGGCCGGGAGAAGTGCGATTACGTGGTGCGCGAACTGGGCTTCGATGCCTGCGTCGACTACAAGGCCGGCAACCTGAAAGCCGACCTGGCCGCCGCCACGCCGGACGGCATCGATGCCATCTTCGAGAACGTCGGCGGGGAAGTATTCGACACCGCGCTGGGCCGCACCAATGCCTTTGCCCGCGTCGCGCTGTGCGGCCTGCTGGCCGGCTATACCGGTGCCGAGATCCCGATCCGCAACGCCAAGAAGCTGCTCCTGAACCGCATTACGCTGCGCGGCTTCATCGTCACCGAGCATATGGAGATGTGGCCGCAGGGCCTGTCCGAAATGGGCAGGCTGGTCGCGGCCGGAAAGCTGAAATACCGCGAAACGATTTCCCAGGGCCTGGCCTCGGCGCCACAAGCCCTGATCGGCCTGCTGCAGGGCCACAACTTCGGCAAACAACTTGTGAAACTGACCCCATGAAAAACTTCCAAGGCAAGGTTGCAGTAATCACCGGAGGCGCGAGCGGCTTTGGCCGTGAATTCGCGCTGAAAGCCCACTCGCTCGGCATGAAGCTGGTGCTGGCCGACGTCCAGCAGGACGCGCTCGACGCCACGGCGGCCGAGTTGCGCGGGCAGGGCGCGCAGGTCGTGGCCGCGCGCTGCGACGTGCGCAAGTCTGCCGAGGTGCAGGCGCTGGCCGATGCCGCCATGCGCGAGTTCGGCGCGGTGCACCTTGTCTTCAACAATGCGGGCGTCGGTTTCGGCGGCTTGCTGTGGGAAGCGACCGAAGCGGACTGGGACTGGGTGATGGGCGTCAACGTCGACGGTGTGATCCACGGCGTGCGCATCTTCACCCCGCTGATGCTGGAGTGCGCCAAGCGCGACCCCGCATACCAGGGCCACATCGTCAACACGTCCTCCATGGCCGGCGTGCTTTGCCCGCCGGTGATGGGCGTCTACAATGTATCCAAGCACGCCGTGGTGGCGCTGACCGAAAGCCTGTACCACGACCTCTCGCTGGTGCAGGCGCCAATCGGCGCCTCGGTATTGTGCCCGTTCTTCGTGCCGACGGGCATCCACCAGTCGCACCGCAACCGGCCGGGCGACACGCCGATGGAAGGCAGGCCGACCGCCAGCCAGATGGCGGCGCAAGCCATGGTGACCAAGGCCGTCACTTCCGGCAAGGTGTCGGCGCACGACGTGGCTGAACTGACTTTTGCCGCCATCGCCGACGGCAAATTCTACATCTTCACCCACCCGCAGGCGCTGGACGGCGTAGCGCAGCGGGCGCGCGACATGGTGGCGCAGAACAATCCGGCCGACCCGTACGAAGCCACCCCGCAGGTCCGTGAGGCCTTGCGCGCAATGTTGTGAGAGAATGCGCGGCATGACGACAACACTCCGCTTTGGCGACTGGGCCGCCATGCAGGCCGACGCAAAACCGATCCGCATGGAAGTCTTCGTACAGGAACAGAACGTGCCTGCCGACCTGGAAATGGACGACAGGGATGCCGCCTGCCTGCACGCAGTCGCTTACGATGCCGCCGGCACGCCGCTTGGCACCGGCCGCCTGCTGCCTGACGGCCATATCGGCCGCATGGCGGTGCTGCGCAACGCGCGCGGCGCAGGCATCGGCGGCGCCATCCTCAAAGGCCTGATAGAGAAGGCCCGCGAACGTGGCGACCAGAAGGTTGTCCTCAGCGCCCAGACCCATGCGGCGGAGTTTTACCTGGCCCACGGCTTCGCCATGGCAGGTGATGTTTTCTACGAAGCGGGCATTCCCCACATCGAAATGCACTACGAATTCTAGGAGTTGAAAATGAAACGTTCGATCATCGCGCTCGGTGTTTGCGCAGTGTTTGGCGCGGGTTTCCTCGCCGGTTCCATCAGCCCGATCCAGGTGGCGCAAGCCCAGGTTGGCGCGGCCGGCGTGCAATGGCCGGCTGCTGCTGCCGCACCTGCCACCGCCAACGGCCCGACCCATTTCTACGCCATCGACACCGGCACCCGCACCCTGATTTCCTGCTCGCGCCAGGGCAAGGAGAAACCGTCCTGCGTGCGCGAGCAACTGCCTTAACGGATCTGCACTTCGTGCAGTTCGGCCGGCGCGTCCGCGTACAGCTTGACGACGGTCGAACTGCGCGTGCCGTAGTTCGGCGATTCGATCTTCACGGCTGACAGCAGCCGTTCCAGTTCGAGCGGCACGCCGGTTTCCGGCAAACGCATGTCCGGCGCGCGGGTCGTGTCGGACAGCATTTCAAAATAGGCGTCTTCCGGCGCGCCGAGGCACAGCAGGCTGGCAAACTGCGCCTTGGTCTTCAGTACCTTCGGCCAGGCCGAGTCGAGCAGGGCGTTCGACAGGCCATAGATCCCGGGCTCCAGCGGCTTGCCGTTGCGCGGGTCGTCGCTTCCCTTGTTCGAATACCAGACCAGCTCCTTGCCGTCGCACAGCACCAGGTTGAAGCCATTGTATTCGCCGGCGCGCGGCGCGATCTGCGTCACATACTCCTGCGCCGTCATGGCGCCCGCCAGGAAATCTGCCACCAGCTGGCCGCGTGAAGGCGCCAGTGGGTTGTGCTCCTGCGGATTGCGCACGTTGGTGATCGCCGCGAAGCGGGAAGGCACGCCGGCGCCCGCGCCGGCGCCGTCCTCGGCATTCGGGCGCGTGATTCCCATCCAGCTGCCGCCGGCCTTGAGGTCGCGGCCCGCATAGATGTGCGGCGCATCCGGCCAGGGCGCGGCCGGCGTGGTGTCGCGATCATAGAATTCGTCGCGGTTCGCCGCCGCAATCAGCGGC
>JBCNOX010000368.1:0-5635 GCA_039593645.1 Pseudoduganella sp. | reverse complement strand
GACCGGCCGGTGCGCACATGCGTTCAGGTCCCATTGTTGTAACCTGTAGTCTCCTCTACCTATTCCGGTAGTTTTCGGGGCGGCTTGGGCCGCCCCTTTTTTCGAGGAACCCATGAAATTGAAGAAAACGATCAGTCTCCTGTCCGCCGCGGTAGCAATGTGCTGCGGTACTGCGCTGGCCGCGCCGGAAGGCAAACCGTGGATGAATACCCAGCTTGGCGCCGCGCAGCGCGCCGACCTGGTTGTCAAGGAAATGACCCTGGACGAAAAACTGAAGCTGGTCTTCGGCTATTTCGGCATGGATAACGAAGCGAAAAAGTTCAAGCGCCCCCAGGAATCGTACAACCAGTCGGCCGGCTTCGTCTATGGCGTGCCGCGGCTGGGCATTCCCAACCTGTGGGAGACCGACGCGGGCATCGGTGTGGCCAGCCAGGCCGGCCCCAATGTGCGCCCGGCCACTGCGCTGCCTTCCGGCCTGAACACGGCCGCCACCTGGGATGTGCAGACGGCCTACGCCGGCGGCGCCATGATCGGCGCCGAGGCGCGCGGCTATGGCTTCAACGTGCTGCTGGCCGGCGGCGTGAACCTGATGCGCGATCCGCGCAACGGCCGCAATTTCGAGTATGGCGGAGAAGACCCGCTGTTGGCGGGCAAGCTGGTCGGGGCGCAGATCAAGGGCATCCAGTCGCAGCGCGTGGTGTCGACGCTGAAGCACTTTGCGCTGAACGACCAGGAAACCGGGCGCACCACGCTGAACGTGAAGATCGACGACCAGTCGGCCCGCATGTCCGACCTGCTGGCCCTGCAGATCGCCAAGGAGGAGGGCAATCCGGGCGCCGTGATGTGCTCCTATAACCGTGTCAACGGCGTCTACGCCTGCGAAAGCAGCTACTTGCTGAACGAGGTACTGAAGCAGGACTGGGACTTCAAGGGCTGGGTGATGTCGGACTGGGGCGCGACCCACAGCACCATCCCGGCGGCGAACGCGGGCCTGGACCAGCAGTCCGGCATGCCGTTCGACCTTTCCGACTATTTCGGCCCGCCGCTGAAGGAAGCGGTGCTGAATGGCTGGGTGCCGCAGGCGCGCCTGGACGATATGGCGCGCCGCGTGCTGCACGCGATGTTCGAGCACGGCGTGGTCGACCATCCGGTGGCGGCGGAGCCGGGCAAGATCGACTTCAACGCCCACGCCGCCGTATCGCTGAAGGATGCGCAGGAAGGCATGGTGCTGCTGAAGAACAGCGCGAATGTGCTGCCGCTGGATAAGTCCGTGAAGCGCGTGGCGGTGATCGGCGGCTATGCCGACAAGGGCGTGCTGGCAGGCGGCGGTTCCTCGCTGGTGTATCCGGCCGGCGGCAATGCAGTGCCGGGACTGGAACCCAAGACCTGGCCTGGACCGGTCATGTATTACCCGTCGTCGCCATTGAAGGCGATCCAGAAGCGCCTGCCGTCGGCCCAGGTGTCCTTCAACGATGGCGTGGACAAGGCAGCGGCGGCCAGGCTGGCGCAGGAAAGCGACGTGGTAGTGGTATTTGCCACCCAGTGGACCGGCGAAGCGCTCGACGTGCCCAACCTGTCGCTGCCGAACAAGCAGGACGAGCTGATTGCGGCGGTGGCGGCGGCGAACCCGAAAACCGTGGTGGTGCTGGAAACCGGCGGCCCTGTGACCATGCCGTGGCTGCCGAAAGTTCCGGCCGTGCTGGAAGCCTGGTACCCGGGCACCAGTGGCGGCGAGGCGATCGCCAGCGTGCTGTTTGGCGAGGTCAATCCTTCCGGCCACCTGCCGGCTACCTTCCCGGCCTCGGAATCGCAGTTGCCCCGCCCGGCCATGGACGGCTACCCGGAAGTGGCAGACAAGCGCTTCGACGTCGAATACCGCGAAGGTGCGGCGGTCGGCTACAAGTGGTTCGACCTGAAGGGCCTGCAGCCGCTGTTCCCGTTCGGCCACGGGCTGTCCTACAGCGACTTTACCTTCGGCGGCCTGTCGGCTGGCGTGAAGAATGGCGTGCTGCAGGCGTCGTTCACCGTGAAGAACGTCGGCAAGCTGTCCGGCAAGGAAGTGGCACAGGTCTATGTCGCGCCGCTCAAAGCCAAATGGGAGGCCCCGAAACGCCTGGCCGGTTTCCAGAAGGTGGATTTGCAGCCGGGCGCTGAAACCCGGGCCTCCGTCACGGTCGATCCGCGCCTGCTGGCCATGTATGATTCGGCCAGCAAGACATGGAAGGTAGCGAAGGGCGACTACAAGGTCACCCTGGCGGCCGATGCCGCCGGCAGCAAGGCGGTCAGCACGGTCGTCCACATCGAGGCGGCGCTCTATGATGTAAACGGCAAGCCCTTGCTCCAGCGGCGATGAAGCAGTGGGGGCGGGGCGCAACTTAATTGCTCCGCCTGACTGGTTGAACTGTTATGATGCAAAAAGCAATGTTGACCCGTTGCGCGGAGACAGTTCAACCACCCTAAGATAATGCAAGAGTTCTTCAAGAAGGCGCTGCTGGCACTGATTGGCATTGTGGTCGCAGACGCATTGCTGGCGACATTCCTTATCTACCAGAGCTACTTGTCGGTTCGCCTGCTGGCGGCGCAGCAGCCGGGCGCGGGTTGGCACTACATGACCAACTCCGACGTGGAAATGGGCGGTACCTCGACCGTCCGCATTCCCGACCTGCAGCGCGAGCAGCTGCGTTTCGATTTCAGGCTGACGGACGTCGGCAAATACCCCTTCGCTTCGGCCGGAATGGTGCTGCATGACGCGCAGGGCCGGCTGGCGCTGGTGGACTGGACGAAGTACTCGGACGTCACCTTCCTCGCCAGGTGCGCGCCGGCCAACTCGATGATTTTCAGCGTGTCGACCTTTGACGAGAAGATTTCCAAAGTCGGCCAATTCCTGACTTACCGCTCGCCCGGCACTTATTTTTCTTGCAACGCGCGCGGCGTGCCGGTGTCGATCGACCTGACGCGGCTGGCGATTCCGGACTGGTGGTTCAGCACCGTCAACCTCGACCTGTCGCACCAGGGATATCAACTGGATAAGGTGGCGAAGTTCGTGTTTGGCAGCAGCAGCCAGAGTCCGCACAACGTCGATTCCTACCTCGATATCAGCGAGCTCACGCTGCACGGCCGCGACTACCGCTATATCGCGGCGCTGGTGGTGCTCTTGCTGGCCAGCTGGGCGGGATTTGCCTGGTGGTTCTTCCGCGCGCATTCGCAGGCCCTGACCGCAAGCCTGAATTCCAGGATGAAGAAGGACTTGCCGCTGGTGGCCTACCGCCAGCTAACCCTGGAGCCGTATAAGGACAAGGAAAAGGCGACAATACTGAAATTTATCGCCACGAATTTCATTAATCCGGATATGGATCTTGAATTCGTCGTTACTTCGACCGGCACCAACCGCAATAAGGTCAACGAGGTCCTGAAAACAGAGCTGGGCATGACCTTTACCAGTTACCTCAATAAATTGCGACTGAATGAAGCTGCACGCCTGTTGCTTGAAAAAGAATCGGCAACAATTGCGGAAATAGCTTATTCGGTGGGATATTCCAACGTCTCTTATTTCAATAAGTTATTCAAGGAGGAATATGGCTGCACGCCTAAATCCTTCCGCTCCCTGGCCACCCAGCAGGACCAGCCCGGCACCCCGGCCGGCGAAGAACCGGTGTCTCAAAACGGCACCGGAACGGTCTGACAGACTTGCACTCCCTGCAGGACTAATCGCAATTTTTGCATTTTGATAGAAATTCCTCCTGGGGCGTTACCCCCCGGGAGGGCCTCCCCCCTATGCTTGGGCTGTGGCTTAGCTTCAGCTACCCACTCCAGGAACATTGTTAGATAAGCAAAGACTGGGGGCGCAACGCGCCACCCGGCATAACGGAGACACCCATGCAAAAGATATTCAACAGGCATCCGCAACTTAACTGGAACAGAAACCGGACAACAGAAGATATTTCACCGGCCGATAGTCGGCCGGCTGCCCGGCTGCGCAACGAGCGCGCGGCAGCAGTTTTCTGTCATTAATCCGAAACCTGTTTCTCTAGTGGCGAATATGAATACCTCCAAAAAAGCGCACCGTATTGCCCTGCTATTTAACGCAAACAAGAGTTTTGACCGCGAAGTTATTTCCGGGATTGCCGCCTATCTTGGCAGTACCCGGGCGGCATGGGATTTATTCCTGGAAGAAGATTTTCGCCTGCGCCTGACCGGCATCGAGCATTGGCAGGGCGACGGCATCATTGCCGATTTTGACGATCCGGCGGTGGCGGCGGCGCTGTCGCGCTGCCGCGTGCCCGTGGTGGCGGTGGGCGGCTCGTACGCCTGCGAGGACGAGTACCCGCAAGGCGTGCCATACGTCGCCACCGACAATTTCAAGCTGATCAAGCTGGCCCGCGACCACCTGATCGACGTCGGCCTGCACCGCTTTGCCATGTTCAGCCTGCCCAAGGCCAAGGAAAACCGCTGGGCCCAGGAGCGCGAAATCGCGTTCCGCAGCCTGATGGCGGCCGACCAGATGGAGGCGGAAATCTTCCGCGGCTGCGAGACCTGCGCCTCGGCATGGGATGAATCGGTGGAAGGGCAGATCGCCTGGCTGCGCAGCCTGCCGAAACCGGTCGGCATCATCGCCGTGACGGATGCCCGCGCGCGACAGCTGCTGCAGGCCTGCGTCATCGCCGGCATCGCGGTTCCGGAGCAGGTGGCGATCATCGGCATCGACAACGACCCGCTGGTGCGCATGCTGACCCGGATTCCGCTCAGTTCCGTAATCCAGGGCGCGCAGGAGATGGGGCGCACGGCGGCCCACTTGCTGGACCAGATGCTGCATGGCGTGCGCCTGTCGAACACGCGCATCCTGATGCCGCCGGCCGGCATCAACGTGTTCGCATCGAGCCAGCACCAGCCGGTACGCCATCCGCATGTGGCGCGCGCCAAGCACTTCATCCGCCAGTACGCCTGCCAGGGAATCAAGACCCACCAGGTGGCCGAATACGTCGGCGTCTCGCGCTCGTCGCTGGAAGCCTACTTCAGGCAGGAACTGGGATGCAGCGTGCATGACCTGATCCTGCAATTCAAGCTCGATGCCGCCAAGGCGGGGCTGGAATGCGGCGAGCGCAGTATTGCGGACGTTGCGCTGGGATGCGGCTTCACTTCGACCCAGTACATGCACCTGGTCTTCAAGCGCGAGCTGGGCTGCACCCCGCGCGCCTACCGCGACAAAGTCATGGCGGAAGCCGGATAAAGCAGATCCGCCACCCAAAAGAAAAGGCCGCACAGTAAAATGTGCGGCCTTTGTTTTTAGGGTCTGACGGGGACGCCGAGTCCCTGCGGGTCAGACCCTGGTTTACCGGTTTAGTGCTTACCACAGCGTCCCGTACACAGTCGCCAGCGCCACCCCAATAATCGCCGACCCAGCCAGGAACGCCCCATCCACGCGGAACAGCGAAGTATCCACATGCAGGTGCTTGACCGTGCCATCGCGCTTGGCCTCAGCCAGCTTGCTGATCAGGACCATGCCCGCCACCACGAACCAGAACACGATGAACATGCGGTCCAGGAACGGAATCTCGGCCACGCCAGCCTCGGTGACCTTGGCAAAGCCGATCGGCACCAGGAACGACAGGTCCATCATGGTCGGCAGGAACTTCAG
>JBCNOX010000367.1:0-5644 GCA_039593645.1 Pseudoduganella sp. | reverse complement strand
CAAGCTGATCGGCCAGTCGGCGCCGCCGGAAGTGCGCGAGGCCGCCCGCGGCTTGCGCCACATCTCGATCCGCTGCGTGAACATCGGCATCGCCCGTTCCGATGTGACGGACAAGCACTGGATCTACTATCCGGAGGACAGCATTTTCCACCGCATCTTCGTGCAGGGCAACGCCAGCCCCGAATGCAATGCGCCAGGCGGTTTCGGTTTCACCTGCGAAATCTCGTACTCGCCGTGGAAACCGCTGCCGCTCGATGGCCAGGCGCTGATCGAGCGCTGCATTGCCGACGCGATCCGGGTCGGCTTCATGCGCCCGGACGACAAGGTGCTGGTGGCGAACCAGGTCGACATGCCGGTCGCCTACGTGGTCTACGACCAGCAGCGGGCGCGCAATGTCGCCATCGTGCGCGAGTGGCTGGCGCAGCACGACATCCTGCTGGCCGGCCGCTACAGCGAATGGGAATACTACAATTCCGACCACGCCTTCCTGGCCGGCAAGCGCGCGGCGGAAGAGGTGGCGCGCCATCGCAGCCAGCTGGCACAGAAGGCTTCCCGGCCATGAAAATCACGCAGCTCAGCACCTATCGCGTGCCGCCCCGCTGGATGTTCCTCAAGATTGAGACGGACGAGGGCATCAGCGGCTGGGGCGAACCGGTGATCGAAGGCCGCGCGCGCACCGTGGAGGCGGCGGTGCACGAACTGGGCGAGCTGCTGATCGGCCAAGACCCGGCACGCATCAGCGACCTGTGGCAAGCCATGTACCGCGGCGGCTTCTATCGCGGCGGGGCGGTGTTCATGAGCGCCATCGCCGGCATCGACCAGGCGCTGTGGGACATCAAGGGCAAGGCGCTGGGCGTGCCGGTGTACCAGCTGCTTGGCGGCCTGGTGCGCGACCGCATGAAGATCTACAGCTGGGTAGGCGGCGACCGTCCGGCCGATGTGGTGGCGGGCATCCAGACCCTGCGCGATATCGGCCTCAACACATTCAAGATGAATGGCACGGAGGAAATGGCCATGCTCGATTGTGCGGCGGCGGTCGATGCCGCTGTGGCCCGCATTGCCGACATCCGCGCGGCCTTCGGCTACGAGATCGAGTTCGGCATCGATTTCCACGGCCGCGTGGCCTGGCCGATGGCCAAGCCCTTGCTGCGCGCGCTGGAACCGTACCGGCCCCTGTTTGTCGAAGAACCGGTGCTGGCCGAACAGTCGGAATACTACCGGCGCCTGTCCGACATGACCAGCATTCCGCTGGCGGCCGGCGAGCGCATGTTCTCGCGCTTCGAGTTCAAACGCGTGCTGGAGCAGGGCGGGCTGGCGGTCCTGCAGCCGGACCTGTCGCACGCCGGCGGCATCAGCGAATGCCTGCGCATTGCGGCAATGGCCGAAGCCTACGACGTGACGCTGGCGCCGCATTGTCCGCTGGGACCGGTCGCGCTGGCAGCCTGCCTGCAGGTGGACTTCGTCTCGTACAACGCCGTACTGCAGGAGCAGAGCATGGGCATCCATTACAACAAGGGCGCCGAACTGCTCGATTACGTGCACAATGCTGACGATTTTCGGATGGAGGGCGGTTATATCGCCCCCTTGCCCCTGCCGGGGCTTGGGGTGGACATCAACGAAGAACGGGTCATCGAAGCCAGCCGCGCAGCGTCGGACTGGCGCAATCCGCTGTGGCGGCATGCCGATGGCAGCGTGGCTGAATGGTAGCGCCGGCCTGCCTGCTTGGCATCGACTGGGGAACCAGCAACCGGCGCGCCTATGTGCTGGGGGCCGGCGGAACTTGCCTGCGCAAGCATGAAGACGCCCAGGGCGCCTTGGCGGCGCAGGGCCATTTCGCCGAATCGTTGCAGGCCCTGCGCCAACAGCTCGAGCTGGATGCGCTGGTGCCGGTCGTGATGTCGGGCATGGTCGGCAGCGCGCAAGGCTGGCAGGAAGTGGCCTACCTCGACAGCAGCGTCCCGCTGGGGCGCTTGCCCGAAACCTTGGTGCCCGTGACCGGCGCGGCCGGCTGCTTCATTGTTCCGGGCTACTGCTACCGTGAGCACGGCAATATCGACGTGATGCGCGGCGAGGAAACCCAGCTCCTTGGCGCACACCTGCTCAAGCATGGCGACGGCTGCTACGTGCTGCCGGGAACGCACAGCAAATGGGTGGAACTGGCTGGCGACAGCATTGTCCGCCTGACCACCTTCATCACGGGCGAACTGTATGCCTCCCTGCGTTCCTCCGGCACCCTGGCGGCGCTGATGGCCGAGGGACAGGCCGACGCCGACGCATTGCGGGCCGGCGCCAACCGTGCGCAAAGCGCCGAAGCCCTGAGCCATACTCTGTTTGAAGCGCGGGCCCGCGTGGTGGCGGGTGGCGCCAGTGCGGATGAAACGCGTTCCTATGTCAGCGGCCTGCTGATCGGCACCGAGTTTGCCGCCCGCCGCGAGGAGGCGTCGGCTGGCGGCAGCATGCCTGTGCTGCACCTGATCGCCTCGCATGAGCTCACTGCGCCGTACCGCGAGGTGGCCCAGATGCTCGGCTATACGACAGAGTTGATTGACCCGGACCAAGCATACTGCGCGGCCCTGGCCCGCTTCATGGAGGCTATCTGATGAGCGCAATCGACGACTACCAGCCACCCTTGGTCGCCATTCTGCGCGGCCTGACCGAAGCCGAGGCGCCGGCGGTGGCGGCGGCGCTGTTCTACAGCGGCTTTCGCATCCTGGAAGTCCCGCTGAACCGGCCCGGCGCCCTGGAATGCATCCGCTTGCTGGACAGCATGAAACCGAGCGATGCCCTGGTGGGCGGCGGCACCATGACCACCGTGGCCGACGTCGAAGCGGTGCACGCGGCCGGCGGCCGCATCATGGTGGCGCCGAACTTCGATCCGGCCGTGATGCAGCGTGCCCGCGAACTGGGCATGTTCACACTGCCGGGCGTTGCGACGCCGACCGAAGCCCTGGCGGCTTTGCGCGCCGGCGCCGACGCGATCAAGTGGTTCCCTGCCGAGACGCTGGGGCCAAGCGGGCTGCGCAGCGTGAAGACCGTGCTGCCGCCGTCGGCCAAGGTGTGGCCGGTAGGCGGCGTCAGTGCCGGCAACCTGCACGAATGGGTGCGCGCAGGCGCCGACGGTTTCGGCATCGGCGGCCGCCTGTATGAACCAGGCATCGCCTTGCCTGACCTGGAATCGAGGGCGCGCGAACTGGTCGCCGCCTGGCGCGCCCGATGAGACCTTGTGTCGACAGCCGGCTGTTCGGTGAACTGGCCAATGGCGAGCCGGTCATGGAATTCACCCTCGACAACGGGCAAGGCATGCTGCTGTCGGTACTCGACTACGGTTGCATCATCCGCAGCTGGCGCGTGCTGGCACGCTATGGCGCGCCGGTGGACTTCGTGCTTGGCTTCGATACCCTGCTCGATTATGAGCGCGACACGGCCTATTTCGGCGCCGTGGTCGGGCGCTTCGCCAACCGTATTGCGGGCGGCCGCTACGAACGCGATGGTCGCGTGGTGCAATTGACGCGCAACGAAGGCGGCAATCATCTGCATGGCGGCAGCCGCGGCTTCCACAAGCAATGCTGGCAGACGCACGCCAGCAGCGACACGGAAGCGGCGCGGGTCAGCCTGTGCCGGCTGAGCCGCGATGGCGAGGAGGGCTACCCCGGCAACCTGCTGGTCATGGTGACCTACGAGCTGACGGCCAGCGGCGAGCTGCGCTGCCACTACCAGGCCGCTGCCGACCAGCCGACGCCGGTCAGCATCAGCCAGCACAGTTATTTCAACCTGGCGGGCGAGGGCGACATCCTCGGGCACGAACTCTGCGTCGATGCCGCGCACTACTTGCCGGTGCGCGCAGGCCTGCTGCCGACAGGGGAGCAGCAGCCGGTGGCGGGCAGTCCTTTCGACTTCCGTCTCAAGCGCCGCATCGGCAGCGCGCTCACCGAAGCGGACCCGCAACTGGCGCTGGCCCATGGCTACGACCACAACTTCGTACTGGCGGGAGGGCCGGGGCCCCAGGCCTGCCTGTCCGACCCCGCGTCCGGCCGCCAGATGGGCATTTTTACCGATTGCCCGGGCCTGCAGTTCTACAGCGGCAATTACCTCGATGGCACGCTCGGCGGCAAGGGCCGCGACTTCACGCGCCATGCGGGGCTGTGCCTGGAACCGCAGCATTTCCCCGACGCGCCGAACCATCCCGCATTTCCCGATGCAATTTGCCGGCCCGGCGCTCCGTACAGCGCGAGCACACGCTATGTGATCGACAGGTGGAGGTGAACGTGGAGCTGATTGTGGATGCCCAGAATGCGCTGGGCGAATGCATCCTGTGGTGCGACCGTACCCAAGCGCTGCTGTGGACCGATATTCTGGGCCGCAAGCTGTGGCGCCATCGGCCATCCAGTGGCGAAACCAGGCAGTGGGACATGCCCCAGCGCCTGGGCTGCTTTGCGTTGACGGCGTCGGAAGGACGCTTCCTGCTGGGCCTGGAAAAGCGGCTGGCCTGGTTTGACCTGGCAAGCGGCGAGGTAATGACCATTGTGGAGGTCGAAGCCGATGTCGCGGGTACCCGCATCAACGATGGCCGCTGCGACCGCCAGGGCCGCTTCGTGTTCGGCACCATGAACGAAGCGATCGGCAGGGCGCCGATCGGGCGCTTCTACCGGCTCAGCCACAACCTCCAGCTAGAAACGCTGCCGCTGGCGCCGGTGGCGATTGCCAACAGCATCTGCTTCAGCCCCGATGGCCGCACCATGTATTTCTGCGACTCGCTGTCCGGCGTGATCCGCTGCTGCGATTACGGCGATGAGGTGGCGGGCGAGCGTATTTTCGCCCACCTGCCGCCAGGCTGCGGCGAGCCCGATGGTTCCGCGATCGACGCCGATGGCTGCCTGTGGAACGCCGAATGGGGCGCCGGCCGCATCGTGCGCTACCGCCCCGACGGCAGCATCGAGCGCGCGGTCGCGGTCCCGGTCAGCCAGCCGACTTGCCCCGCTTTTGGCGGCCCTGGCCTGGACCAGCTGTTCGTTTCCAGCGCCCTGGTCGACCTGCTGGAATTGGAGCGCTATGCAGGCGGCGTGTTCGGCATGCCGGTCACGGACGCGGTCGGCCTGCCGGAAATCCGCTTCGGCGCTAAAATGGGGGATGACTCAGCAATTTGAACACTTCCGGTCCATCGCCCTGGAGCACGCCAGCCGCCTCGTCAATCACGGCCCGACCGTCCTCGTCACCAGCGCGCATGGGGGACGCCGCAACATCATGGCGGCCGCCTGGTCGATGCCGGTCGAGTTCACGCCGCCGCGCATTGCCATCGTGATCGACAAGCATACGTTCAGCCGCGAGCTGATTGCCGCCAGCGGCGTGTTCGCGGTATGCATCCCCGGCGCCGCTGCAGCCGACCTGACCTACGCGGTCGGTACGTCGAGCGGCCGCGAAGGCGACAAATTCACTCGTTTCGGCATCGCTACCCGGCCTGGCGACGCGACCGGCGCGCCGCTGCTTGCCGCCGGCTGCGTGGCATGGCTCGAGTGCCGCCTGATTCCCGAACGCCATACCGAAGACGCCTACGATACCTGCTTTGCGGAAGTGGTCGCCGCAGCGGCCGATGAACGAGTATTTTCCAATGGGCATTGGTCGTTCCGTGACGACAATGCCGACCTGC
>JBCNOX010000366.1:0-5657 GCA_039593645.1 Pseudoduganella sp. | reverse complement strand
CTCGCGCAGCACGCCAAATGCCCGCTCGTCGGCCACCCTCACCTCCGGACTGCGGGCAATGTAAAGGATCGAGCGCACCACTGCCTCGCGCTCGCCGCCACTGGCCAGCCGCTTGGCCGCTTCGGTACGCCGCGCGGCCACCACCGATTCGCGCGCGATATCGCGTCCGATGCGACGCCGAATATTGGCGGAATCGGCACGCAAGCCCACCAGCGTTTGCAGCAACGGGTGGCCATAGGTGGACAGGAAGAACTGCTCCACCGCCTGGTCGCGCATCACCTGATACTGGTCCAGCGCCGCCACCAGTTGCTCCGAAGCCGCTTCCTGCATCTTCAGGAAGAAGTTGTCCTCTGAAGCCGGCTTGCGCTGCTCGCGCACTTGCTCGGCCAGGGTACTGATCCCGTTCAGGAAAGGATTCATGTCGGAGAACAGCTCGTAGCGCATGCGATAGGGATGCAGGCGCCGCATCCACTCTGCCGACTGTTCATTGGTAGCCGCCCTCACAAAAGGGCTGACAAAAGTACGGTACAGGCCCTGGTTGATTTCAGACAGCCGCGCTACGGTGGCAAAACGGCGTTCATCTTCATCGTCATTGCCGCCGAGAGCTCGTAATTCGTTCAGGTCGCGCCGCTCGAAGCGCACCACGTAATTACCATCCACCAGTTCGGGGCTGTGCACGCCCTCGCCTGCCTTGTCGATGAACACTGCCTCGTACAAACCTGGCGGCAATACGTCGATCAAGTCCATCGAGCGCGTGAATTCATCGTGCTCCTTGTTGGCGACGGAGGCCGATACGAAGATGCCCAGGTGCCCGATCGACTCGTGCAATGTATAAACCACCGTTTGCCCGCCCGCCACCAGCGCCGCATCGTCCTCATACAAATCGAGCAGCCAGCCCAGTGCCTGCTGCGGCGGCGTGATGTCGTCGCCCCAGGAGCAGAACACGACGATCGGCGAGCGGATATTGCGCAAGTCGATGCGCCGCCCGGCCGTGTCATGGATGGTGCCGTTGCTCAGGCGATTGCCGACAAACAGGTTATCGGTGATGAACTGGATTTCTTCCGCATTCAGCAGCACCGGGTTGCCCCACCAGCGCTCGAACTCGAGGAAGCGCTTTTCCTCCGTATCGACGTTGGCATACACGTGATAGCCCTTCTTCCAGTAGGTATTGGAAGGATTCATGTTCTCGAAGTTGCTGACCAGGTGGGCGCCGTCGAACCTGCCGTTGCCAAGGTCGCCCGCGAGGGACGTCATCCAGGTGCCGCCGGTCAGGCCGCCCAGGTAGCGCAAGGGATTCTTGCCGCGCACGCCGGCCCAGTAAGAGAGCGGCGCCCCGGCCAGCACCAGCGGGCCTGCCAGTTCGGGGTGCAGCGCGGCTGTCATCATGATCTGCCAGCCCGCCTGGCAATTGCCGATCAGCGCCGGCTTGCCTTCCGCTTGCGGGTGCAGGTAAGCCACCTGTTCGATGAAGTGCGCTTCGGCATGGCATACGTCCTCGATGGTCTGCCCCGGCACCGGCGCCGGCAGGAAGCCGATGAAGTAGCAGGGATTGCCCGCTTTCAGGACCACGCCGATTTCGCTGTCCTGCTTCATGCCGCCAATGCCGGGCCCGTGTCCGGCGCGCGGATCGACCACGATGAAGGGCCGCTTGTCGTCGTCGATCTGCACGCCATTCGGCGGAATGATACGCATCAGGGAGTAATTCACCGGCCGCGGAAGCGTGCGGCCGTCGATGACGGTCTCGAATTCGAAATTGAGCACGTGCGGCGCGGTCTCGCGCTCGCGGGCATTGCGCTCGGTGCCGCGGCGGTACAGGACGTCCATGAACAGGATCGAGCGCTGCCAGGCATCGGTCCAGTATTCCACGGCCTGGGCGGCCAGGTTGCTAGGTTCGGCCATGCGGTTTCTCCTCGTCGTCCGGCTTGGGATATACAGGTTACCACGCCTGTGTAGCGGCGCGCTTCGCCCTGGCCGGGTCGATGGAACAAAAAAAACCCGCCTTTCGGCGGGTTCTTCATGCATTACGCGTTTTCTTTGGAAGCACGCTTGCGCTCGTGCTCTTTCAGGTAGCGCTTGCGCAGGCGGATCGACTTAGGAGTGATTTCCACCAGTTCGTCGTCCTCGATGAATTCCACCGCGTATTCCAGCGACAGCTGGACCGGCGGTACCAGGCGCACTGCTTCGTCGGTGCCGGAAGCACGCACGTTGGTCAGCTGCTTGCCCTTGATCGGGTTCACGACCAGGTCGTTGTCGCGCGAGTGGATACCGATGATCATGCCTTCGTACACCGGGTCGTTGTGCACCACGAACATGCGGCCGCGGTCCTGCAGCTTCCACAGTGCGTAGGCAACGGCCTGGCCGTCGTCCTGCGAGATCATTACGCCGTTGCGGCGGCCGGCCATCTCACCCTTGGAGGTGTCGACCGGTGCGTACGCGTCGAACACGTGCGACATCAGGCCGGTACCGCGGGTCAGGGTCATGAATTCGCCCTGGAAACCGATCAGGCCACGCGCAGGAATACGGTACTCCAGGCGCACACGGCCCTTGCCGTCCGATTCCATGTTCTGCAGGTCGCCACGGCGGCGACCCAGTTCTTCCATCACGCCGCCCTGGTTGGCTTCTTCAACGTCAACCGACAGCATTTCGTATGGCTCGTGGCGCACGCCGTCCACCATCTTGAACACAACGCGTGGACGCGATACGGCCAGTTCGAAGCCTTCGCGGCGCATGTTTTCGATCAGGATGGTCAGGTGCAGTTCGCCGCGGCCGGACACTTCGAAGATGGTGTCGTCGTCGGTCGGGGCAACGCGCAGTGCCACGTTGGATTTCAGTTCCTTGTCCAGGCGGTCGCGCAGCTGGCGCGAGGTCACGAACTTGCCTTCGCGGCCAGCCAGCGGCGAGGTGTTGACCATGAAGTTCATGGTCAGGGTTGGTTCGTCGACGGTCAGCATTGGCAGCGCTTCCGGGGTGTCCGGTGCGCACACGGTGGAGCCGATGCCGATTTCTTCGATACCGTTGATCAGCACGATGTCGCCGGCGACAGCTTCGTCAACCAGCACGCGCTCCAGGCCCTTGAAGTTCAGCACCTGGTTGATGCGGCCTTTGACCGGCGTGGCGCCTGGGCCATCGACCACGACCACGTCCTGGCCGGCCTTGATGCGGCCACGGTTGATGCGGCCGATACCGATCTTGCCGACGTAGGACGAGTAGTCCAGCGAGGTGATTTGCATCTGCAGCGGGCCGTCGGGATTGTCGTCGCGCACTGGCACGTACTTCAGGATCGCTTCGAACAGCGGCTTCATGTCGCCGCCGCGCACGTCTTCGGTCAGGCCGGCGTAGCCGTTCAGGCCCGATGCGTAGATGATCGGGAAGTCCAGCTGTTCATCGGTTGCGCCCAGCTTGTCGAACAGTTCGAAAGTCTGGTTGATCGCCCAGTCAGCGCGCGCGCCTGGACGGTCGATCTTGTTCAGCACCACGATCGGCTTCAGGCCCAGGGCCAGCGCCTTGCGGGTCACGAAACGGGTCTGAGGCATTGGGCCTTCCTGCGCGTCGACCAGCAGCAGCACGGAGTCGACCATCGACAGCACGCGTTCCACTTCGCCGCCGAAGTCGGCGTGGCCCGGGGTGTCCACGATGTTGATGTGGGTGCCTTCGTACTCAACGGCGCAGTTCTTCGACAGAATGGTAATGCCGCGTTCTTTTTCCAGGTCGTTCGAGTCCATGACTCGGGTATCGACCTGCTGGTTTTCGCGGAAGGTACCGGACTGGCGCAGCAGTTGGTCCACGAGGGTGGTCTTGCCATGGTCAACGTGGGCGATGATGGCGATGTTGCGAATTGCGCGTTTAGTATTAGACATGATTTGTGTATTGACAGGAATTCTGCACGTGCGGAAGCACTGAACCCACTAGTATAGCATGTTGCGGCGCAACCAACCACTGAGTTGCGGCCGCGCAGCGTTCATGCAGCGGCGATCAGGCGCTCCGGGGCGAGGATGGCGTATTCACCAAAGATGCCGGTGCCAAGCAGGCGGCCGTCGTCGGCGTAGATGCGCACGCGGCCTTCGTATGGTGTCGGCACGGCGACGCTTGGCTCTTTGCCGAGCGGCAGGCGCTGGCCGTGCAGGAAGCGTTTCGCCAGGTCGGCATTCAGCACGATGCGCGGGAAGGACGACAGCAGCGCGTCCACTGGCGCCAGCAGTTCGCGTGGTGCGGCGTGCGCGGCCAAGTCTTCCAGCGTGACCATCTTGTCGGTGGTCAGCGCCCCGACTTGCGTGCGGCGCAGGGCGTTCAGGTGGGCGCCGCAGCCAAGCGCTGCGCCGATGTCTTCGCCCAGCACGCGGATGTAGGTGCCTTTGCTGCAGGTGACTTCGATCTTCAGGAAAGGCGCTTCCCAGGAGACCAGTTCCAGCTTGTGGATCACCACGTCGCGCGCTTCGCGTTCCAGCGTGATGCCTTCGCGGGCGTATTCGTACAGAGGTTTGCCGTCGCGCTTGAGCGCCGAATACATCGGAGGCACTTGCTTGATCGGGCCGCGGAAGCGGGCCAGCACGGCTTCGATCTCGGCTTGCGTGGCCGACACCTCGCGCGTTTCCAGTACCTGGCCTTCGGTGTCGCCGGTGTCGGTGCGCACGCCCAGGTGGACGGTGGCCAGGTAGGTCTTGTCGGCTTCCAGCAGGTCTTGCGAGAACTTGGTCGCTTCGCCGAAGCACAGCGGCAGCAGGCCGGTGGCAAACGGGTCGAGCGTGCCGGTGTGGCCGGCTTTTTTCGCGTTCATGAAGCGCTTGGCCTTGATCAGGGCGTCGTTGCTGGACAGGCCTACCGGCTTATCGAGCAGCAGCACGCCGTCCACGGCGTCGCGCACGCGCTTAACACGTGCTTCGGTCATTCTTCGTCAGCGTTTTCGTCGTAATCTGCGGCGCGGGTGGCGTTGGCCTTGTCGATCAGCGCGGACATCGCCATGCCGCGCGAGGCGGACATGTCATGCAGGAAGTGCAGCTGCGGCAGGGTGTGGATGTGCAGGCGCTTGCCCAGCTGGTTGCGCAGGTAGCCGGCAGCGGCGGCGAGGCCGGCCAGGGTGTTCTTGATCGACTCGGGGTCGTCCTTCAGGGTGGTGAAGAAGACCTTGGCGTGCGCGTAGTCGGGGGTCAACTGCACTTCGGACAGGGTGATCATGCCGACGCGCGGGTCCTTCACTTCGAAGGCGATCAGCTCGGACAGGTCTTTCTGGATTTGATCCGCCACGCGCAGGCCGCGCTGGGGGATCGATTTGCTGTGTTTTGCCATGATTTTTCCTTTTAAACCGGCAAATTTGCAGTGAGGGACGGGAGCTGGACCTAGGGCCAGTTCCCGCCGCGCGTCAAGTGTCTGACCCTGCGGGTCAGACACTGGGGTGCCGGTTTTCATAAAACTAAAAGGCGGGTGCCCTGCCCCGCCAAAGCGAGGCGGGAAGCACCCGCCGTGTATCGCGCCGTCCTGCTGTTACAGGGTACGGGCGATCTCCTGCACTTCGAACACTTCGAGCTGGTCGCCCACTTCGATGTCGTTGTAGCCCTTCAGGTTCAGGCCGCACTCCAGGCCGGCGCGAACTTCCTTCGCATCGTCCTTGAAGCGCTTGAGCGAGTCGATCTCGCCGGTCCACACCACGATGTTGTTGCGCA
>JBCNOX010000365.1:0-5674 GCA_039593645.1 Pseudoduganella sp. | reverse complement strand
TCTTGAGTAGCAAGGGCTACGACTTGATGACGATGGATGACGTTGCGGGGGCCGTGGGCATTTCGAAACCCAGCCTCTACAAACACTTCAAATCGAAAGATGAGCTGGTTGGCGATGCCATGGTCCGTCTTCTGGATGGCGCGATTGAGCAGGTGGATGCGCTGCCTCAGCAGCTCGGCGCCAGCGAAAAGCTGGAAGCGCTGCTGGAATGGGCGCTGCGGGTCAGGCTTGGCGGCGGCCTGCCGTTCCTGCCATCGACGAGTCCCCATGTCAGGGATATGTTGATGCGGAACTTCAAGTATATGACGCGCGTGCTCAAGCTGAATCGCATGCTTGAGAGCCTGGTGAAGCAGGCCCAAAAGGAAGGGCAACTCGATGCAGCGTTACCGACAGACGTCATTCTGTTCAGCTATTACGCCCGCACTTGCGACCCGGCGGTTGAATATCTGCAGAAATTCAGCAAGATGAGTGACGACGATATCGTTAAGCACATGCTTCGCGTTGCCTTCAATGGCCTTAAGTAGAAGACGGCTTAACGAATATCTGCCGACTCAGGCGGCGTCCGTCAAAGCGCGACGTCAAGCACCCAGGTCACGCCGAACCGGTCTTTCAGCATGCCATACAGTGGCGACCAGGATGAAGCGGCGAGCGGGACAATGACAGTGCTGCCTTGCGACAGTTTTTTCCAGTAGTCCGATATTTCTTCCACCGTGTCTCCCCGCACCGATACGTAGTAGGCGTTCTCGCCCTGGCTCCAGGCCATCGCGTTCGGCATGTCATGCGCCATGACGTGGAAGCCGTTCTCGGAAACTACCTGGCCCCACATGATCTGCTCCGCTTGGGCAGTGTCGAAATCATTGCCGGCGTCCTTGTAGGCGACCAGCGCAAGATCCCCGCCGAAGACCGAGTGCCATGCTTCCAGCGCCTCGCGTGCGGCGCCTCGCAGATTGATGTGGGTAACGGATTTCACTGACATTTTCTATTCCTTACAGAGTTGTGGACTATCGAGGTAGGGGCTTACCAATTGGCATTGGCGGTGCTATTCTATTGACCCATCCTGCCAGTTTTTGTCAGTTGCCGAATGTCCCGTTCCGAACGTCTGTTGCGCCTGCTCCAGGTACTGCGCACACTTCCATCTCCTGCGACGGGCGAACAACTTGCGCGGGAAACCCAGGTCTCTATCCGCTCGATTTATCGGGACATAGAAAGCTTGCGGGCCGGTGGCGCCGAGATCGCGGGAGAGCGCGGTTATGGCTATACTTTGATTGAGGATGGCACGCTGCCGCCCCAGGCGTTTGACCGCATCGAGATTGAAGCGCTAGTGCTGGGCCTTGCCGAAGTCCGCCTCATGGGCGATCCCGCCCTTTCCAAGGCCGCTGCCTCGGTGATTGCCAAAGTGGCTGCGACCTTGCCATCGCGCAGCCAGCAACATCTGCTTCATGCGGTTTCACAGGTGCACAGGCTGGAAAACCGCTACGCGCCGCTGCCTGGCCATTACTTGAAAACCGTGCGCGAAGCTTGCTGGGAAGAGCTGGCTTTGGACATTCGCTACAAAGACCAGAATGGGAAGGAAAGCGAGCGGCGCATATGGCCGCTCGCAATCGTCTATCTTGACCGGATGCTGGTCGTGCTGGCGTGGTGCTGCTTGCGCAACGAGCATCGCAAGTTCCTGGTGAGCCGCCTTCGAAGGGTAGAAGCGACGGGCGAGAGCTTCAGGCCCAGGCGATCGGCCATGCTGCGCGCCTATCTGAAAAACCTGGCAATGGAGAAGGCGGCTCGGTAGGTCACCTGTTTCAGCGCTTATTGCGCCGCAGTGGCGTTCAGCGTGATGCCGCTGAAGCTTGTGTATGACTTGATGCCGATATGCCAGGTGCCGGCCTGCGGATCGCTCAATGGGCAGGATTCGGTATTGCCGGTCTTGTACGGACGGCAGGTGTAATCGTTCGCGGTCGGCGGGGCGCCAAAGCGGACGTACAGGTCGCCGTCGCCCGTGCCGCCACTCATGCTCACGTTCAGCGTGTTCGCGCATTCCGGCACGTTGATCGTGAAGTACAGCCAACTGCCGGTGGTCGCGGTCAAGCTGGCCTGGTTCAGCGACACGCTCGCGCAGGGCGGCTTGAGAGGGCTGGGGAGGGAATGCAGCAAGGTCGTGGTGACGCCGCCATCCGCAGCAAATGTCAGCTGGTACAGGCGGTCGAATTCGGTTTCCGCGATGGCGCTGCCAGGCTCGCCACCCAACTGGCGAACCAACTCCGGCGTGGTGTCCGAGTGGCCGACCACCAGTACATTTTCAGGCAGGGCGCGCAACTGCTGCGCGAAGGCTGCCAGCTGGCTCGGGTCATAGCTCTTCACCGGCAAGCCCAGATAGGTGGCAAGCGGTTGCGCGGTCTGCTGTGTGCGCTGGTACGAAGTTGAATAAACGTGCTTAACCTGCGCGTCTTTCAGGGTGGCCGCAATATTGGTGGCGCGCACCTGGCCTTCCGGAGTCAGCGCCGGATCGGTGCCGGTGGCAGCTTTTTCCGCGTGCCGGGTCAGGTAAATCGTGTTGGCGTTTGCATGCGAATGGAGCATGCAGAGTGCGAGGGTAAGCCCGCCGATTATGCTTTTCATAAAGTCTCCCGAAATGAATAGTCCAATAATGTTGCATTAAAGGCAATAATGCGGAAGCGAGCATACTGGAATTCGGGATTTTCGTCAGCTCTCGTGCGGGGCTTGTGGGAGCGGGGCGGTGCCGCGTGGCGGCGCACACGACGCTGCCACGCGGCTTCACAAGCTCAGCGCCGGCGCCGCGTGAATCCGGCGGCAGCAAAGCCGGCCAGCATCAGCGACAAGGTGCCGGGCAAGTCAACGGCCCGGATGGAAGCTTCGACATCGATGTTGTCGAGCTGGGTGAAAGCGCCCGAGCTGAAGCGCAGTTCGGCGATGCCGTTCAATGCCTTGGCCCAGCTGCCTGCATCCTGAATGGCGCCGACCAGTTTTCCGTCGGCAGTGACGGAACTCCAGTCGGCGAAAAAGTCAAAGCTGTTCAGGTTGAACAGGCCGCCATCGACGCGGATCAACGTCACGAAAGTGCCCGAACCGTTGTCCAGGCCATCGTGCCAGTTGTAGGTTTGCGGCTCGAAGGTGCCGGTGCCGATATTGGCCAAGCCGGGTGCCGTGTTGGGCGCGTGCAGGGTGAGCTTGAAGCCCGACTCCACATAGCTCAAGTCGGCGCCGTCATAACTCATGCTGTCGGCCAGGGGAAAGCCGTCGCCGTACATCATTTCTGTCAGCGTGTCGAAGTTAAGGATGGTTGCGCTGGCGCTGCTGGCTGCAATACCAAGTGCGGCGGCGGCAAGAATGGATTTGAGATTCATTGGGACTCCCGGGATTAATAGCTGAACACGACGCCACGGCCGGCGGCGCTGGCATATACGCGTCCTGGTACGGACTGGTCGGCGGCAAGGTTGCCAAGGCCCGCGTACTGGTGCTTGTCGTCGTTGATACGGCGCCACGCCTGGCCGCCGTCGTCTGAACGGTGAACACCCCACACGCCTCCGATCGTGCCGACGATGTAGATGGACGAGGAATAGCTGGCCCCTGCCGGTGCCTTGCCCAGTGCGATCGAGGTCGCGCCATACACTTGCGGATACATCCACGTTGGATTGCTGCCCCAATCCGGCGCCGTGACATTCAGCTGGGTCCAGGTCACTCCCGAGTCGGTCGAGTGGAGGAGGCTGAAGCCGTCGGCTACCCAGATGTCGCCTTCGGCGTTCGGGTTGACGGCGATCGACGAGTGGCCGAAGTCGGCCACGCGGGCACCGGCTGCGATGAACGCCGTGCTCTCGGTGAAGGTCTTGCCGCCGTCTGTCGAATACCAGAAGTGCGCGGTATCGGACCACTGGTTCCACCAGGCCCCGCCCGAGTTGAACGCGTAGACCTTGTTCGGATTCTTGCGGTCGGCAACCAGACGGTAGCCGCGGTTGACGCCCACCGCGCTCAGGGCCGGCAGGTTGGTATAGGTCCAGCTCGCGCCATTATCGGTGGTGTAGGCTGGCCGTGAGTTGGCCGGAGCCCACACGATGTGGCCCGGCTTGGTTACCGCGATATTGGATTCACTGCCCTGGTTGGCCAAGCCATCCGGGTGGTTGGCGGCAAACGCCGTCCAGGTCACGCCGGAATCGGTGGAATATGCGCCACCGACGTTCGGCATGTTCCACACCGAGGTGCCGATCGCGGCGATGTAGGAAGGCGTGGACCAGGCCATGTCGGCGCTGTTGCCGTTGCCGAACCAGCCGCGCGGGCCGCGCGTTGGCGTTTTCAGGAGCTCCGTCTGCACGTGCATGCCGATATCGCCGGAGCTTCGCAGCAGCGTGTAACTGGCTCCCTTGGGCGGCGTCATCAGGGCAAGCGTGGCGGTTTCCTCAAGGCCGTTCACCGCGAGGTTCCAGGTGGGCGAAGCAGCCGAAGCATTCCTGGTTTCCCAGACTCCGCCGCCGAAGACGTGCAGGATGCGGTCGGGGTTGTTCGGATCGATTTCGACATCGTCCACCCAGCCGGAAAAGTCGACATCGGTCGGGGTGTGGGGCGTCATCGACTCGATCTCGCGCCAGGTCTGGCCGGCGTCATCCGACAGCTGGACGATAGGCTGGCCTTGCCAGTTGCCCCAGGAATTCGTGACGCCCAGCGCAATGCGGGTGGTCGGCCCGGAACCATGGACGGACAGGCCGCCCATGCCGAAGTTGACCCACTGCTGGGTATCGTAGCTTTTCAGCAGGGTCCAGTTGCTGCCGTCGAACTTGTACAGCCTTGCCGGTCCGCCAGCGCCCGGGCCCATGTCGCGGGTGAAGGCCGCGTAGATCACGCCGTCCTTGGCACGCACCATGTGCGGGATGTGGAAGCCCGTTACCGGTGTGGGCACGCCGGACCAGCTTGCGCCGCCGTCGTTCGACTTGTACAGGTTGAATTCCAGGCCGGCGGCAGCCGCATAGTCCGGACCGACGGAAACGTAAATGCCCTGAGTGGCGCTGCCGGAGCCGGTGCTCGAGGTGTCGAACAGCACGCCCTCGATGCCCGCCGCAGTGCGGCCGGGCAGGTTGGGGATCTGGTCGGCGGGATATTGGAACGACGACAGCGAAGTCACTTGCGCCCAGTTCTGGCCATAGTCGGTGCTCTTCCACAAGCCGGCAGTGCGCGAGCCGTAATACAGGATGGATGACTGGTTCGGATCGACCATCAGGCGTTCGCCGATGGCGCGGCCCGGGTCGTTGGAGCCGACGCGGAACGGCAGGTCGACGTGCGTCCAGTTATCGCCGCGGTCGGTGGAAATATACAGGCGGCCGTTGGTGCCGGCCCAATCGTACAAACCTGTGACGAGGTACACGCGCTTGTCGTCATTGGCGTCCAGGCCGATACTTTCGGCACCGTTGAAAAACTCTTCCCTGACCCCGAAGCCGTCGGTGATGGGAATCCATGCGGAGGTGGCGGCATCCCAGCGATAGCTGCCGCCGATGTCGGTGCGCGCGTACAGCACGTTCGGGCTGGTAGGGTGGAACACCAGGCCGGGCACATAACCGCTGCCGCCGTATTTCACATTCATCCAGCGCGTGCCTGTCGCGCTGGTAGTGCCGGTGCTGGCGGTGACGGTGGCGGCGAAAGCAGGCGACTGGGTGGACGGACTGCTGCCGCCTCCGCA
>JBCNOX010000364.1:0-5683 GCA_039593645.1 Pseudoduganella sp. | reverse complement strand
GGTGATCTTGGAAGTCAGCTCTTCCGGATTGGACTTCAGCGCGGCAGCAGCTTCGTTCAGCTTGCGGGCCATGCCCTGCACCAGCGCCAGCGCGCCTTCGCCGGTCACGGCTTCCACGCGGCGGATACCGGCAGCAACGCCGCCTTCCGAGACGATCTTGAACAGGCCGATATCGCCGGTGCGGTGCACGTGCACGCCGCCGCACAGCTCTTTCGACGAACCGATGTCCATCACGCGCACTTCGTCGCCGTACTTCTCGCCGAACAGCGCCATCGCGCCATGCTTCACGGCGTCGTCGAAGGACATGTTGTGCGACTGGGTCGCGACGTTGGCCAGGATCTCGGCGTTGACAATCGCTTCCACCTTGGCGATTTCCTCGGCGGTCATCGGCTGGGTATGGGAGAAGTCGAAACGTGCCTTGTCCGGATCAACCAGCGAGCCTTTCTGCGCCACGTGGGAGCCCAGCACTTCGCGCAGGGCTTTGTGCATCAGGTGGGTCGCCGAGTGGTTGCGGATGGTGCGGCCGCGCGCATGCTGGTCCACTTCCGCGCCGACTGCGTCGCCCACTTTCAGGGAACCTTGTTCAACCACGCCATGGTGGCCGAATACGTCGGCCTGGATCTTCAGCGTGTCTTCCACGGTGAAGCGGCCGGTCGCGCCGGTGATCAGGCCCTGGTCGCCCACCTGGCCGCCGGATTCGGCGTAGAACGGGGTGGTGTCCAGTACGACGATGCCCTGCTCGCCTGCTTTCAGTTCCTGCACCGGTGCGCCATTGGCGTACAGGGCGATCACTTTCGAGTTGTGCTGCAGCTGATCGTAGCCGACGAACTTGTTCTTCTCGCCGGAGTATTCAACGTTGGCAGCCATCTTCTTGAACTTGCCGCCTTCGCGCGCCTTCTGCTTCTGCGCTTCCATGGCGACGTTGAAGCCTGCTTCGTCCAAGGTCACTTCGCGTTCGCGGCAGATGTCTGCGGTCAGGTCCAGCGGGAAGCCGTAGGTGTCGTACAGGGTGAAGGCGGTAGCGCCGTCCAGGTTCTTCGGATCCTTGGCCAACTGGGCTTCCAGGATCTTCATGCCGTTTTCCAGGGTCTCGCCGAAACGCTCTTCTTCGGCCTTCAGCACCTGGGCGACGCGGTTCTTGGCTTCTGCCAGCTCAGGGTAGGCAACGCCCATTTCGGTGTTCAGGTCTTCCACCAGCTTGTAGAAGAACGCCTTGGTCTGGCCCAGCTTGTGGCCGTGACGCAGCGCGCGGCGGATAATGCGGCGCAGGACGTAGCCGTGGCCTTCCGGACCAGGAATGATGCCGTCGACGATCATGAATGCGGCAGCGCGGATGTGGTCAGCGATTACGCGCAGCGACTTCGATTCCAGGTCGGTCGCGCCGGTTTCGCGGGCAGCAGCCTTGATCAGGGCCTGGAAGGAATCGATCTCGTAGTTCGAGTGCACGTGCTGCAGGACAGCGGCCAGGCGCTCCATGCCCATGCCGGTATCCACGCATGGCTTCGGCAGCTTGTGCATCACGCCCGCTTCGTCGCGGTTGAACTGCATGAACACCAGGTTCCAGATTTCGATGAAGCGGTCGCCGTCTTCCTCGGCCGAGCCTGGAGGACCGCCCCAGATGTCGGCGCCATGGTCGTAGAAGATCTCGGTGCAAGGACCGCATGGGCCGGTATCGGCCATCTGCCAGAAGTTGTCCGACGCGTAGCGCGAACCCTTGTTGTCGCCGATGCGGATGATGCGCTCTTTCGGCACGCCGATTTCGTTGGCCCAGATGTCGTAGGCTTCGTCGTCTTCGATGTAGACGGTGACAGTCAGCTTTTCAGGCGGCAGGCCATAGACCTTGGTCAGCAGCTCCCAGGCGTACTGGATCGCATCGCGCTTGAAATAGTCGCCGAAGCTGAAATTGCCCAGCATTTCGAAGAAGGTGTGGTGACGCGCGGTGTAGCCAACGTTTTCCAGGTCATTGTGCTTGCCGCCGGCGCGCACGCAGCGCTGCACGGTGGTGGCACGGGAATACGGGCGCACGTCCTGGCCCAGGAACACATCCTTGAACTGCACCATGCCGGAGTTGGTCAACAGCAGGGTCGGGTCGTTGCCTGGCACCAGCGGGCTGGAACGGACAATCGTATGACCCTTGGATTCGAAGAATTTCAGGAACTTTTCGCGAATTTCAGCAGATTTCATGTCGTAAAAGGTAGGTTGCAGGCTGGTGCAAAGGGTTGATTATACGTGAACAGCCCGCCGTTGCGGTGGGCTTGGGCTTCTAGGCCCGCTAAGAGAAGTCCGGCCCGATCAGGTCGATGCGGTCAGTGCAGAAGGCGTCCACGCCCAGGGAAAGGATTTCCCGCGCGCGCTCCGGCGTATTGACGGTGTAGCAGAACAGGCCTAGGCCTGCCGCCTTGATGGCTTTCGCCTGCTCCGGCGCGAGGTACTTATGATTGGTATGGATCGCCACCGCACCCAGCGCGCGCACCGTTTCAAGCCAATTGGCGGGAATCTTATCAAACAAGCAAGCACGCGGGAGTTCAGGAGCGGCATCGCGCGCGGCCGCCAACGCGGGCATGCTGAAGGACGACAGCAAAGGCAGCTGCGACGGATCGCCCGCAGCCACTTCCGCCGCAAAGCGGGCGCGCGCGGTTTGCGCCACCCAGCGGCCAGTCGCGGCATCGTGACCTTCTGCCGGCTTGATCTCGATATTCATCCAGATCTTGTGCTCTTTGCAGTAGTCGACCCACTCCAGGAACAGCGGCACCGGCTCGCCCCGGAACTCCGGGCCGAACCAGCGGCCGGCATCCATCTTCGCCAATTCCGCTGCCGTGAAATTAGGCACATAGCCGTCGCCATAGATCGTGCGGCCGAAATGCGGGTCGTGCATCACCACGCCGATGCCATCGGACGACAGCATGACGTCGAATTCCACCGCGCGAAAACCATAAGCCAGGCCAGCGCGCAGGCCGGCGATAGTGTTTTCCGGAGCCAGCGTACCGCCTCCGCGATGCGCAACGATTTTTGGGTAGGGCCACATGGATTAAGACACTAACACGGTTGGATGCGTTAAGCTAACGCTCCCTGAAAACAGTAGGAAGAAGACAACATGACCCCGAAGGCCCTTGGACATATTCGCGTACTGGATTTAAGCCGCGTACTGGCCGGCCCCTGGTGTTCGCAGAACCTTGCCGACCTGGGCGCGGACGTGATCAAGATCGAGCGGCCTGGCAGCGGTGACGACACCCGCGCCTGGGGACCGCCCTACGCCAAGGATGCCTCCGGCGCCGACACGACCGAAGCGGCCTACTACCTGTCCGCCAACCGCGGCAAGCGTTCGGTGACCTGCGATATCTCCAGGCCGGAAGGACAGGCCCTGATCCGCGAGCTGGCAAAACATGCCGACGTCGTGCTCGAGAACTATAAAGTCGGCCAACTGAAAAAGTATGGGCTGGACTACGAATCGCTGAAAGCCGCGAAGCCCGACCTGGTGTACTGCTCCGTCACCGGCTTCGGCCAGGACGGCCCGTACGCACACCGTGCCGGCTACGACTTCCTGATCCAGGGCATGGGTGGTTTGATGTCCGTCACCGGCGAGCGCGACGACCTGCCAGGCGGCGGCCCGCAGAAAGCCGGCGTCGCCCTGACCGACCTGATGACGGGCATGTACTCCACCATCGCCATCCTGGCAGCGTTGACGCACCGCGACCGCACCGGCGAAGGCCAGTACATCGACATGGCGCTGCTGGACGTACAGGTCGCGATGCTTGCCAATATGGGTTCCAACTACCTGAATAGCGGCAAAGCGCCCAAGCGCTGGGGCAATGCCCACGCCAATATCGTCCCTTACCAGACCTTCGCCTGCGCCGACGGCCATATCATCGTCGCCACCGGCAACGACGGCCAATACCAGAAGTTCGTGGAAGTGGGCGGCCGGCCCGACCTGGCCACGCATGAACGCTACGCCACCAATCCGCTGCGCGTGAAGAACCGCGACGAGCTGGTGCCGATCCTGGCTGAAATGGTGAAGTCCAGGCCACGCGATTGGTGGATCGAACAGTTGGAAGCGGTCGGCGTACCCTGCGGCCCGATCAACGACCTGCATGACGTGTTCAAGAACCCGCAAGTGCAGGCACGCGGCATGGTGGTGGAAGCGCCTCACCCGACCGCCGGCAAGGTAAAACTGGTACGCAACCCGATGCGCCTGAGCGCAAGCCCTGCCGAAACCGACATGGCCCCGCCCCTGCTTGGCCAGCACACTGACGAAGTCCTGCGCGAAGTGCTCGGCCGCAGCGAAGAAGAAATCGCCGCCCTGCGCACCAAAGGCATCCTGTAAAAAAAGCTACGGCCGAGTCCGTGTCACACCTTGGGGTCACACCCCAATCGTGACACGAGCCCGGCCGTAGAGCGCTTGAGTCCGTGTCACACCTGGGGTGTGACCCCAGGGTGTGACACGGGCTCTGCTGGTGGAGCTTTTAATGCAGGTGCTGCTTGAAGTCGAATAGTTCGCGGTGCATGAAGTTGACTGCGGCTTTCATTTCAGGCGTCACTTGGATGCGCTCGCTGGCGCAGACGCGGCGGGCCCGGGCGCCGAGCATCTCCATGTCGTCTACCAACTTGGGTACGTTGGCATAGTCTTCACTCACCAGCATTTCACTGATGTCGTCGGAGCGGCGATCCAGCTTTTGGATCGTGTCGCGCAGCTCGCCGGTCAAGTGGCGCTCAGCCGAGAGGGCTTGCGCTGCCTGGCTGACAGCCATTTGGATGTTGCTGAGCCTGATACGGATTTCTCGATCGTGCATCATGATGATCTCCTCGCTCAAAACGGCACCCAGCGTGCCGGTCGGACTTGGAGATCGTTCGAACCCGGCGGTTCAATCACCCTGCCTCAGCTTTGATCTGGCTCAACATTGGTGCAATTGGCGTCAACCGGCGCAGGTGGATTGCAATCGCGACGGCTCCGATCAGGCAGCTTGCAAGCAGCATGACCACGCCAGCCCAGCCGGCCCAGCCCCACAGGATCCCCGCCGCCCAGCCCACCACGCTGGAGCCGAGGTAGTAGAAGAACAGGTAAAGCGCGGAGGCCAGCGCCGCTCCCCGCGCACGGCGGCCGACCCAGCTGCTGGTCATCGAGTGGGAGGCGAAGAAGGCGAAGGTGAACAAGGCCATTCCGCCTACGACCAGCGGCAACCAGCTCGACAAGGTCAGCACGATGCCAGCCAGCATCAGGCTGAGCACCAGGTACAGCACGCCCTTGCGGCCGTAGCGGTCGGCCAGCTTGCCCGCCCAGACCGAACTGAAGATCCCGAGCAGGTACAGCAGCGAAATCCCGCCCACCACGCTTTGCCGCAGTTCGAAGGGTGCGGCCAGCAGGCGGTAGCTGATGTAGTTGTAGGCGCTGACCATGCAGCCCATCAGCAGGAAGGCCAGGGTGAACAGCCATGGCAGGCCATCGTCGCTCAGGTGGCGCCGCGCATTTTCCGGCAGCGCGCGCCAACCGCCGGCCGAGGGGTGGAAGGAGCGCGATTCGGGCAGGCTGCGCCAGAACTCGGCGGCGGCCAGTACGCCAGCCACGCCCATCGCCACCATCGCGAGCCGCCACGAGAAAAAGTCACTCAATACCGACGTCACCATGCGCCCGACCATGCCGCCGAAGGCGCTGCCGCTGATGTACAGCCCCATCGAGAGCCCCAGCGAT
>JBCNOX010000363.1:0-5698 GCA_039593645.1 Pseudoduganella sp. | reverse complement strand
TGCGCATCAAGCTGGGCCTGGACCCGACCGCGCCGGACTTGCACCTGGGACACACCGTGGTGCTGAACAAGATGCGCCAGTTGCAGAACCTGGGCCATCAGGTGATCTTCCTGATCGGCGACTTCACCTCGATGATCGGGGACCCGTCGGGCCGCAACGTGACCCGTCCGCCGCTGACCCGCGAGCAGATCGAGCTGAATGCCCAGACTTATTTCAAGCAGGCGTCGCTGGTGCTGGATGCGGCCAAGACCGAAATCCGCTACAACTCGGAGTGGTGCGACCCGCTGGGCGCGCGCGGCATGATCCAGCTGGCTTCGCGCTACACCGTGGCGCGCATGATGGAGCGCGACGACTTTTCCAAGCGCTTCAAGAACGGCACCCCGATTTCGGTGCACGAGTTCCTGTACCCGCTGATGCAGGGTTACGACTCGGTGGCGCTGAAGGCTGACCTGGAACTGGGCGGCACCGACCAGAAGTTCAACCTGCTGGTTGGCCGCGAGTTGCAAAAGGATTACGGGCAGGAGCCGCAGTGCATCCTGACCATGCCGCTGCTGGAAGGCCTGGATGGCGTCGAGAAGATGTCCAAGTCCAAGAACAACTATATTGGTATCACCGAGCCGGCCAACACCATGTTTGCCAAGGTCATGTCGATTTCGGACGTGATGATGTGGCGTTACTACGACCTGCTGTCGTGGAAGTCGATCGAGGAGATCGCCGGCCTGAAGAAGGCGATCGAGGGCGGGGCGAATCCGCGCGATGCCAAGGTCGCACTGGCGCAGGAGATCGTGGAACGCTTCCACTCGCGCCAGGCGGCGGAAGATGCGCTGGCGGATTTCGTCAATCGCTCCAAGGGCGGTATTCCGGACGACGTGCCGGAAGTCGCCTTGTCCGGTGCGCCGTTGGGTATTGGCCAGCTCCTGAAGCAGGCGAACCTGTGTGCTTCGACTTCCGAGGCGCTTCGTATGGTCGACCAAGGCGGCGTGCGCATCGACAGCACTGTGATCAGCGACAAGGCGCTGAAAGTCGAAGCCGGTACCTTCGTCGTGCAGGTTGGCCGTCGCAAGTTCGCGAAAGTGACCCTTTCGGCATGATCGGGCTTCTGCAGCGGGTTTCGTCCGCCAAGGTTGTTGTCGATGGCGAGACGACCGGCGCCATTGATGGCGGCCTGATGGTGCTGGTGTGCGCCGAGAAGGGCGATACGGAGAAGGAGGCTGACCAGTTGCTGGCCAAGCTGTTGTCGTATCGGGTGTTTTCCGACGATGCTGGCAAAATGAATAAGTCGGTGACCGATGTGGCGGGCGGGTTGCTGCTGGTGCCGCAGTTTACGCTGGCGGCGGATACCAATTCGGGCACGCGGCCTTCATTCAGCCCGGCGGCTGCGCCGGCGGATGGGAAGCGGTTGTTTGAGTATTTTGTGGCGCAGGCGCGGGCCAGGCATGCTGTTGTCGGCACGGGCGTGTTTGGGGCGGATATGAAGGTGTCGCTGACCAATGATGGGCCGGTGACGTTTTGGTTGCAGGTGAGTCCTAAAACATAAAACCGGTAGGGCGGTGTCTGACCCGCAGGGTCAGACACCAGTTCTGCGGCAGCCGCGTATCGGGTGTCAGACCCTGCGGGTCTGACACCGGTTTACCGGTTTGAAAAGCAGCTGGGAGATAAAGATGAAAATCTGGAGCGATTCATTCAAGAATGGCGCCGCCATCCCCGGCGACTTTGCCTTCGCTGTACGCGACAAGGCCACCAAAGTGCGCCTGTCCGCCAACAAGAACCCCCACCTGGCCTGGTCCGAAGTCCCACCCGGCACCGAATCCCTGGTCCTGCTTTGCATCGACGGCGACGCGCCCACCGACGGCACGCACGTCAACCAGGAAGGCCACACCCTCCCGGCATCGATGCCGCGCGCCGACTTCTACCACTGGTCCCTGATCGACATCCCGACCAGCCGCACCAGCATTGCCGCCGGCGAGTTCTCGAAAGAAGTCACACCGAAAGGCAAGCCGGCCAGCTTGCCAGCGCCGCTGCGCCACGGCATCAACGACTACACCGGCTGGTTCGCCAGCGACAAGGACATGGCCGGCGACTATTACGGCTACGACGGCCCATGCCCGCCATGGAACGACGAGCGTACCCACCACTACATTTTCCGCCTGTATGCGCTGGACACCCCGCGCCTGGAGCTGGAAGGCCGCTTCACCTGCCAGGACGTGCTGCAAGCGATCCACGGCCATATCCTCGACGAGGCGCAGGTGATCGGCAGCTATTCTCTATTTGAATGACAAGAATCCTCCTGATCCGCCACGGCGAGACCGCCTGGAACGCCGTGCGCCGCCTGCAAGGCCACACCGACATCGCCCTGAGCCCGACCGGCGAACGCCAGGCGGAAGCCCTGGCGCACGCGCTGGCGGCCGAACCGCTGGACGCCATCATCTCCAGCGACCTGGGACGCGCCCTGCAAACAGCCCAGGCGGTGGCCGCTCACCATCCCCACTTGCCGCTGCACACCGATGCCGGCTTGCGTGAGCGTGGCTATGGCGCTTTCGAAGGCCTCCTATATACAGAGATCGCCGAACGCTACCCCGTGGAATTCGCCGAGTGGCAGGCGCGGGACGTGGACGCCGTGATGCCGGCCGGCGGGCGCGTGGCTGAAAGCTTCCGCCAGTTCTTCCAGCGTTGCCAGGACGGCATCGCGCGCTGGGCCGAACGCTATCCGCAGCAGTCCATCCTGATCGTCGCCCATGGCGGAGTGCTGGAATGCGCCTACCGCGCCGCCCGTGGCCTGTCGATCGACGGCCCACGCGATTTCCAGGTCAAAAACGCCAGCATCAATCGATTTACCTTTGATAAAGGGGTGTTGTCGCTTGAGCAATGGGGTGAAGTTGCACACCTGTCCACCAGCATGGACGACATTGTTTAAAAAAGTGCTTAGTTTTTGGGCAGGGCATCGGTTAAAATAGCCCCCTTTCCCGCACTGTCTTACGGATTTACTAAGTGAATATCGGACCTCACGAGCTCCGCAATAACGTCTTTGTCGCGCCTATGGCTGGTGTGACGGACCGCCCGTTCCGCCAATTGTGCAAGGAACTGGGCGCGGGTTACGCCGTATCCGAGATGGCCGCTTCCAATCCGCGCCTGTGGGCCAGCGAGAAATCCTCGCGCCGCACCGACCACACCGGCGAAATGGAGCCGAAAGCCGTGCAGATCGCCGGCGCGGTGCCGGAAGAACTGGCCGAATGCGCCAAGTTCAACGTCGACCGCGGCGCCCAGATCATCGACATCAATATGGGCTGCCCGGTGAAAAAGGTGTGCAACAACTGGTGCGGCTCCGCCCTGTTGCAGCATGAAGACCTGGTGCAACGCATCCTGGAAGCGGTGGTGCCGGCCGTGAACGTACCGGTCACCCTGAAATTCCGCACCGGCTGGAACCGCGAGAACAAGAATGCCCTGCGCATCGCCCGCATCGCCGAGCAAGCAGGCATCCAGATGCTGACGCTGCACGGCCGCACCCGCGCCGACGGCTATACCGGCGACGCCGAATACGACACCATTGCCGCAGTCAAAGCGGCAGTAAGCATCCCGGTGGTCGCCAACGGCGACATCACCACCCCTGAAAAAGCGCGTTTTGTGCTCGACAAGACCGGCGCCGACGCCGTGATGATCGGCCGCGCAGCCCAGGGGCGCCCATGGATCTTCCGCGAAATCGACCATTTCCTGCGTACCGGCGAACACCTGCCGGCGCCGCTGGTGGCCGAAGTGCGCAAGCTGATGGACGAACACCTGCAGGCCCACTACGCCTTCTACGGCGAATTCCTGGGCGTGCGCACTGCGCGCAAGCATATTGGCTGGTATGTGCGCGACCTCCCGGGCGGGGAGGAGTTCCGTCAGGAGATGAACCGCCTCGAGTCGACCGCAGAACAACTGCGCGCAGTCGACAGTTTCTTCGAATCCCAATGGAAGTACGGCGACCGGTTACAATACCGCCTCGCCGAAGAACCGCTGGCTGCGTGAACCGCGCCTGCATTGGCAAATATTTAGCAAGATCGATAAAAAATGAGCAAAGAAAGCATTCAGGAAGTAGTCCAGAAAAGTCTGGAAGACTACTTCAATGACCTGGGCGAGCAGCAAGCTTCGAACGTGTACGACATGGTAGTGATGACTGTCGAGCGTCCAATCCTCGAAGTCGTGATGGGCCGCGCCGACGGCAACCAGTCGCACGCAGCCCAGATGCTGGGTATTAACCGCAATACTTTGCGCAAGAAATTACAGGAACACGGCCTGCTGTAAGGCTGATTCCGCGTCCCGGTCCCTATTGGCCGCGACGGGCCGTGGGGCCGGTTGGTTTGTACAGATTTCCGTAACCTTCCCCCCACAGCTATGATCAAACAAGCTCTCATCTCCGTATCCGACAAGACCGGCGTGCTGGATTTCGCCAAGGCCCTGTCGGCCATGGGCGTCAACATCCTGTCCACCGGCGGTACCGCGAAACTGCTGGCCGATAACGGCGTGCCGGTCACCGAAGTGGCCGACTACACCGGTTTCCCGGAAATGCTGGATGGCCGCGTGAAGACGCTGCACCCGAAAGTCCACGGCGGCATCCTGGCCCGCCGCGACTTCCCCGAGCACGTCGCCAAGCTGGAAGAGCACAGCATCCCGACCATCGACATGGTGGTGGTGAACCTGTACCCGTTCCAGGCGACCGTAGCCAAGGCCGAGTGCTCGCTGGAAGACGCGATCGAGAACATCGACATCGGCGGCCCGGCCATGCTGCGTTCCGCCGCCAAGAACCACAAGGACGTGGTGGTGATCTGCGATCCGACCGACTACGGCGTGGTGCTGGCGGAGATGAAGGGCACCGACAACGCCCCTGGCTATGTGTCGTACGAAACCCGTTTCAACCTGGCCAAGAAGGTCTACGCGCACACCGCGCAGTACGACGGCGCCATTACCAACTACTTCTCCAGCCTGGGCCCGGACCGCAAGCACGAGACCCGTTCCGCCTACCCGGCAACCCTGAACGTGGCCTTCGAGAAGGTGCAGGACATGCGCTACGGTGAAAACCCGCACCAGTCGGCAGCCTTCTACCGCGACCTGGCTCCGGTAGCCGGCGCGCTGGCCAACTACCGCCAGCTGCAGGGCAAGGAACTGTCCTTCAACAACATCGCCGACGCTGACGCAGCGTGGGAGTGCGTGAAGTCCATGGGTTCGACCGCCTGCGTGATCATCAAGCACGCCAACCCATGCGGCGTGGCCCTGGGCGCCAACGCACTGGAAGCCTACCAGCGCGCGCTGAAGACCGACCCGACCTCCGCCTTCGGCGGCATCATCGCCTTCAACGTGGAAGTGGACGGCGCGGCTGCAACCGAACTGGCCAAGCTGTTCGTGGAAGTGCTGATCGCTCCTTCCTTCACTGCCGAAGCGCGCCAGATCATGTCGGCCAAGCAGAACGTGCGCCTGCTGGAGATTCCGCTGGGCGACGGCGTGAATGCGATGGACTTCAAGCGCGTGGGCGGCGGCCTGCTGGTGCAGTCGGCTGACTCCAAGAACGTGCTGCAGTCGGAACTGCGCGTGGTGACCAAGCTGCAGCCTACCCAGCAGCAATTGGCTGACCTGATGTTCGCATGGCGCGTGGCCAAGTATGTGAAGTCGAATGCCATCGTCTTCTGCGGCGGCAATATGGCCCTGGGCGTGGGCGCGGGCCAGA
>JBCNOX010000362.1:0-5763 GCA_039593645.1 Pseudoduganella sp. | reverse complement strand
CGCATTCGTACAGCACTTTCGATGCATCGCCGCTGACGCGGGCATCTTTTGCCGCCATCACGGTCTCGGTGGCTTCCTCGCCGATCTTTTTCAGGATCGCGTCGTCGCCCTTGGAAAACAGCTTGGCCACGTAGGACGACGATGGGTCGCCGCCCTTGCGCGATTCGATGGTGGCCGCTACGCGGTCCAGTACATTGCTCATTTCTTCTCTTCCGCGTAAATCTCGGCCGGGTCTTTCAGCACCGGCTCGGTGTTCTGCCAGTCGCCATTCTCGAACTTGTTGAAGAAGCAGGAGTGGCGGCCGGTGTGGCAGGCGATGTCGCCTTCCTGTTCGATCTTCAGCAGCACCACGTCCTCGTCGCAGTCGAGGCGGATCTCCAGCACTTTCTGCACGTGGCCGGACTCTTCGCCCTTGTGCCACAGCTTCTTGCGCGAGCGGCTCCAGTAGACGGCCTCGCCCAGCTCCACGGTCTTGTAGAGCGCATCCCGGTTCATCCACGCGAACATCAGCACATCATTGCTGCCGGCTTCCTGTGCGATGACAGGCACCAGGCCATGCTCGTCCCACTTCACCTTGTTCAGCCATTTGGCTTTGGCGACATTAGCTGCAATTGCGGTAGCCATTGTGTGTTCCCCGAAGTTTAAGAAAGGCGCATGGGAATGCCCTGCGCCGCCATGAATTGCTTGGCTTCCTGCACGGTGTGCTGGCCGTAGTGGAAGATGCTGGCTGCCAGCACCGCATCGGCGTGGCCCAGCTTGACGCCGTCGGCCAGGTCCTGCAGGCCGCCCACGCCGCCCGAAGCGATCACCGGGATGTTGACCGCATCGCTCACGGCGCGGGTCAGGCCCAGGTCGAAGCCGGACTTGGTGCCGTCGCGGTCCATGCTGGTCAGCAGCAGTTCGCCCGCGCCCAGCTCGGCCATCTTGCGCGCCCACTCGACAGCATCAAGGCCGGTCGCATTGCGGCCGCCGTGGGTGAAGACTTCCCACTTGCCCGGCGCCACGTTCTTGGCGTCGATCGCCACCACGATGCACTGGCTGCCGTGCTTCTGCGAAGCTTCATACACCAGTTGCGGGTTGGTTACGGCGGAGGTGTTCATGCTCACCTTGTCGGCGCCGGCGTTCAGCAGGCGGCGCACATCGGACACCTGGCGCACGCCACCGCCCACGGTCAGCGGAATGAACACCTGCGATGCCACAGCTTCGATGATGTGCAGGATCAGGTCGCGGTTGTCGCTCGAGGCGGTGATGTCGAGGAAGGTCAGTTCGTCCGCACCCTGCTCGTCGTAACGGCGTGCGATTTCCACCGGGTCGCCGGCATCGCGCAGCTCGGTGAAGTTGACCCCTTTCACGACGCGGCCATCGGTCACGTCGAGGCAGGGGATGATGCGTTTTGCAAGCATTGTGTTTACTCTGAAAGTTCGTCGGCACGTTCCTGCGCCGAAGCCAGGTCCAGCGTGCCTTCATAAATCGAACGGCCGCAGATCACGCCTTCGATGCCTTCGTCCTGCACCGCGCACAGGGCTTCCACGTCGCTGATGTTGTGCAGGCCGCCGGAAGCGATGATCGGGATGCGCACCGCCTGCGCCAGACGCACGGTGGCTTCGATGTTCACGCCGCCCATCATGCCGTCACGGCCGATGTCGGTGTAGATGATCGATTCCACGCCGTAGCCTTCGAATTTCTGCGCCAGGTCGATGACTTCGTGGCCGGACAGCTTGCTCCAGCCGTCGGTCGCCACCTTGCCGTCCTTCGCATCGAGGCCGACGATGATGTGGCCGGGGAAGGCGCCGCAGGCATCCTGCAGGAAGCCAGGGCTCTTCACAGCAGCAGTGCCGATGATGATGTAGCTGATGCCGTCGTCGAGGTAGCGCTCGATGGTGTCGAGGTCGCGGATGCCGCCGCCCAGTTGCACCGGGATTTCAGGCAGGTCGAATTCCTCGGCATAGTCTTGCACGGCCTGGATGATGGACTTTACCGCGCCTTCGTTCTTTGGCTTGCCCGCAAAGGCGCCGTTCAGGTCCACCAGGTGCAGGCGGCGAGCGCCCTGTTCGAGCCAATGGCGCGCCATCTGGCCCGGGTCGTCGGAAAAGACGGTTGCAAGTTCCATATCGCCCTGTTTCAGGCGAACGCAGTGACCATCCTTGAGGTCGATAGCAGGAATGAGCAGCATGATGTTGTTCTTGAGTTAAGGATTCCAGTGGATGAAATTTTTGTACAGTTGCAGGCCGGTGGCGGCACTCTTTTCAGGGTGGAACTGTGTGGCAAAAATATTGTCGCGGGCAACCGCGCAGCAGAATGGCTGGCCGTACACGGTTTCCGCAGCGCTGTGCTCCGCCTTGGCCGGCTGCGCGAAGTAGCTGTGCACGAAATAGAACCAGGCGTTATCGGGAATGCCGTCCCACATCGGATGCGGCGCGCGCTGGCGCACCTGGTTCCAGCCCATCTGCGGCACCTTGAAGCGCGAACCGTCTTCCTGCAGCATGCCATCGAGCTGGAAGCGCACGACCTTGCCGGGCAGCAGGCCCAGGCCGGGCGTATTGCCGCCTTCTTCGCTGACGTCGAACAGCATCTGCTCGCCGACGCAAACACCCATCATCGGCTTGCTTGCGGCGGCGCGCATCAAGGCATCGCGCACGCCGGATTCGTTCAGGCTGCGCATGCAGTCGCGCATGGCGCCCTGTCCGGGCAGCACGATGCGGTCGGCGGCATCGATGGCGGCGGGATCGCCGGAAATCTGTACATCGGCTTCGGGCGCGACTGCGCGCAATGCCTGCGCCACGGAGCGCAGGTTACCCATGCCGTAATCGACTACTACGATTTTTTTCATGTCAGTCAGCCAGTGTGTCGTTACAGGCTTCCTTTGGTGGACGGGATGGCGCCAGCAGCACGCGGATCAAGCTCGCTGGCCATGCGCAGGGCGCGGCCGAAAGCCTTGAACACGGTTTCGCACTGGTGGTGAGCGTTGGTGCCGCGCAGGTTGTCGATGTGCAGCGTGACGCCGGCGTGGTTGACGAAGCCGCGGAAGAATTCCAGCGTCAGGTCGACGTCGAACGCGCCAATCATCGCGCGGGTGAATGGGATGTGGTATTCGATGCCCGGGCGGCCGGAAAAGTCGATGACGACGCGCGACAGCGCTTCATCCAGCGGCACATAGGCGTGGCCGTAGCGGCGGATGCCCTTCTTGTCGCCAATTGCCTTGGCAACTGCCATGCCGAGCGTGATGCCCACGTCTTCCACCGTGTGGTGGTTGTCGATGTGGGTGTCGCCGGTGGCTTCGATATCGAGGTCGATCAGCCCGTGGCGGGCGATCTGGTCCAGCATATGGTCGAGGAAAGGCACGCCCGTGTTCAGCTTCTGGGCGCCGGTGCCATCGAGGTTGATGGCAACGCGGACCTGGGTCTCGCTGGTGTTGCGAGTGATTTCTGCGGTGCGGTTCATGAAAAGCTCTTGGTTTTCGCTTCAGGATGCCAGGGCGGCTTTCAGGCCGTCCAGCATGATTGCGTTTTCCTCGGGCGTACTGACAGTGATACGCAGGCAGTTGGCCAGTACATTGTGCATTCTACCCACATTTTTGATCAATACCTTGCGCTCGAGCAGTGCGGCATGCGCCGCGTCGGCGTTTGGTACACGAATGAGGATAAAGTTCGCGGCCGAGGGGAAAACGTTGACACCCGGCAATTTCGCCAGCGCGGCCGACAGCTCGCTACGCTGTTGGCGCAGCAGGGCGGCCTGCTCATTCAGCACCTCGAGGTGGTCGAGGCAGAATTCGGCGGCGGCCTGGGTCAGGACATTGACGTTGTAGGGTGGGCGGATCTTGTCGAATTGTTCCAGCAGGGCTGGCGCGCACGACATATAGCCGAGACGGATGCCCGCCAGGCCAAGTTTCGACAGCGTGCGCATGACGATCAGGTTGGAGAACTCGGGCAGGCGGCCCATGAAGCTTTGTTGCGCAAATGGCTCATAGGCTTCATCGACCACGCACAGGCCCGTGTCACCCAGCGCCTTGATCACTTGTTCGATATCGCCGGCGTCGAACAGGTTGCCGGTCGGGTTGTTCGGGTAGGCCAGGAAGACCAGCGCCGGCTTGTGCTGCTGGATCGCCGCCAGCATGGCCGGCAGGTCGAGCGTCAGGTCGGCTTTCAGCGGCACGCCGACAAAGTCCATGCCCGCCACCATGGCGGAGCGCTGGAACATCACGAAGGACGGTGCCGGCGCCATCATCACTGCGCGACGGCCTTCGGCCGGCTGCAGCGCACAAGCCTGGGCCATGATGGCAATCAGCTCGTCCGAGCCGTTGCCCAGCATGACGTCATAACCCTGCGGCACGCCCAGCTTGGCGCGGATGCGCTGCTTGATGGTTTCGTAGCTGGCGACCGGGTAGCGGTTCAACGCGACGCTGGCAATGCGGTTGGCCAGTTCATGATGCAGGTGGCTCGGCAGCACATATGGATTCTCCATCGCATCCAGCTTGATAAACCCGCTGGCATCCGGCACATGGTAGATGTGGTCATTGCGCACATCCTGGCGGATCGTATTGGCGATAAGGCTGTCGAGGGACATCTGCATTTACTCCTGTTCTAAAGCCTCGCTGGGCAAGGGCGTTGATTTAGCCCTGCGCCCCCTGCGTGGCGGAGGTGTCTGACCCTGCGGGTCAGACACCGGTTTACCGGTTTCAGGCAGCGCCGCCAAGCGCGCCCGCGCTATCTCACAATATTCCGGGTTCAATTCAAAGCCCACGAAGTTCCGCCCGCACCGGCGCGCCGCCACCGCAGTGGTCCCGCTGCCCATGAACAAATCCATCACCACGCCATCCGGCGGGCAACTGGCCTTGACCATGCGTTCGATAATTTCCAAAGGCTTCTGCGTCGGGTGGTCGACCCGCTCCGCATGCTCCCGGTGCAAGCGCGATACGCTCCACAGATCCTTGGGGTTGTAGCCCACTTCCAGCCACTTCGCGCCAACGAAGATCGAACGCGAACGGGCTTTCTTGGTTTCGGCGTCGTACGGGATACGCACGGCGTCGAGGTCAAAGTAATAATCCTTGCGGCGCACGAAGAAACCAATGGTGTCGTGCACCGACGAGTAACTACGGGTACTGCCGCCCATGGAAGGCACGCGGCGGTCCCAGATAATTTCGTTCATCATCGTCAGGCGCTTTTTCAGCATGACGAAGATCTCCGGCGAATAACGCCAGGTCAAGAAGATGTACAGGCTGCCATTCGGCTTCAGCTTCGGCAGCGCCGCATCAATCCATGCTTCCGTCCAGGCCAGGTAGTCGTCTACCGATTGCTGGTCGGAGGCATTGCCGTAATCCTTGCCCAGGTTGTAGGGCGGGTCGGTCAGGATCAGGTCGACGGAACCGTCCGGCACGCGGGCCAGTCCGGCCATCGCATCCTCGCAGAAGACCTGGTTCAGCCAAGCGGTCATTTCAGGCGCAGCTCCGCGCTGCGGGCGTGGGCCTGCAAGCCTTCGCCGTAAGCCAGTTCGGCAGCGACCTTGCCCAGCGTTTGCGCGCCGGCTTCGCTGACGTGGATCACCGAAGAGCGCTTCTGGAAGTCGTACACGCCCAGCGGCGACGAGAAGCGCGCAGTGCGCGACGTCGGCAGCACGTGGTTCGGGCCGCAGCAGTAGTCGCCCAGCGATTCGGACGAGAAACGGCCCAGGAACATGGCGCCGGCATGGCGGATCTGGTCGGCCCACTGCTGCGGGTTCTCGGCCGAGATTTCCAGGTGCTCGGCGGCGATGCTGTTGGCGATGGCA
>JBCNOX010000361.1:0-5772 GCA_039593645.1 Pseudoduganella sp. | reverse complement strand
CTTTCGTATTTGACTTTTCGAAATATACTATTTATGCTTTCAGCCAACTTACAACTTTTCTTTTTTCGATGACTACCCTCCTCCAGCGTGACCCGCAAGCCTGGCGCGACATCAGCGGCCTCGATACCGCCGAAGAGATCGCACAGCAGCCAGTCTTGTGGCGCGAACTGGGCGCAAGCCTGCAAGGCCGCGCCGCCGACGTCGCAGCTTTCCTCGGCGGCTGCCTGCACAATCCGCAGCAGCGCGTGATCCTGACCGGCGCCGGCAGCTCCTGCTATGTGGGCGAGATCGTGGCCGATGAACTGAACGCCGCCTGGCCTGCGCAAGTACGCGCCGTAGCGACGACCAGCCTGCTGACCCACCCGGAGCTTTACCTCGAAGCGGATGCCCCGACCCTGCTGGTTTCCTTCGCCCGCAGCGGCAGCAGCCCGGAAAGCCTGGCAGCGGTCGAACTGGTGCGTGACACAGTTGCCGAAGCGCGCTTCCTGAACATCACCTGCAATGCGCAGGGCCAGTTGGCGCGCAACGGCGACACCGACGCGCGCACCTTCAACCTGCTGATGCCTGCCGCCAGCTGCGATCGCGGTTTCGCCATGACCAGCAGCTTCACCTGCATGCTGCTGGCCGCCCTGTGCGTGCTGGGCAAAGGCGAATGGCAGGAACGCCTGACGGCGCTGGCGCAAGCCGCCGACGCGGCACTGCGCGACTGGGCTGGGCCCGTCGCTTCGCTGGCCGCGCTGCCGGTGGAACGCGTGGTCTACCTGGGCAGCGGTCCGCTGGAAGCGCTGGCCAAAGAGTCTGCGCTGAAGATCCTGGAGCTGACTGGCGGCCGCGTACTCGCCTTGTCGAACACTGCGCTCGGTTTCCGCCACGGCCCCAAGTCGGCGCTGAACAAACAATCGCTGGTGGTGCTGTTCCGCAGCGGCAAAGCACTGTCGCGCCGGTATGAAGAAGACCTGCTGCAAGAGCTGCGCCGCGATGGCGTGGCCGGCTCGGTGGTGACCGTGGGCACCGATTCCGACATTTCGGTCGCCGCGCCGGACTTGCCGGACGCTTGGCTGGCGCCACTGTGGCTGCTGATGGGGCAGCAATACGCGCTGCACCAATCTGCTGCGCTGGGCCTGACACCCGACAATCCCTTTGCCGACGGCACCGTCAACCGCGTCGTGCAAGGCGTCACCATTTACCGCCATGACCAGTTCTGAGCACACCGGCTTCCACGGCATCGATATCGGCGGCACCAAGATCGAGCTGGTGTCGTGGCGCGATGCCGGCGGTAAGTTGCAGGAAGTATTCCGCGAACGCATCGGCACGCCGGGCACCGACTTCAATGCGTTCGTCGCAGCGGTCAGCGGCCTGGTCGCGCGCGGCGACGCGGCACTTGGAGCGCAAGCATCGCCCGCCGCAGTGGGCATCGGCCTGCCCGGCGTGATCGACAGCGCCACCGGTCGCCAGCTCAGCTCCAATGTACCGGCGCTAAACGGCCGCCTGGTCGCGGCCGCGCTGCAGGAAGCCCTGGCACGCCCTGTCATCATCGGCAACGACTGCCAGTGTTTCGCGCTGTCGGAAGCCCAAGGCGGTGCGGCAGCTGGCCTGCCCACCATGTTCGGCGCCATCATCGGCACCGGCGCCGGCGGCGGCTATTGCGTCGAAGGGCGCCTGCTGCGCGGCTTCAACGCCATCGCCGGCGAATGGGGCCACTGGACCGTTCCAGCGCCGCTGCTTGCCCTCTACAAGCTGCCGGTGCTGGACTGCCCGTGCGGCAAGAAGGGCTGCCTGGAGCGCTATGTGTCCGGTCCCGGCCTGTCGAAGCTGCATGCCCACATCGGCGGGGACGGCGCGGAGCCGCTGGCCATCGTAGCGCGAGCCAACGGCGGCGACGCCCTGGCCGCCCAGGCACTGGCGATCCATCTCGACCTGCTCGGCCACGCGCTGGCTGGCCTGGTGCTGGCCTACGACCCGCACGCCATCGTGCTGGGCGGCGGCCTGTCCAAGCTGTCGCACCTGTACCAGCAACTGCCGGCCGCCATGCGCCGCCACCTGTTCCGCGGGGTGCAAACGCCGCCAGTACTGCCGCCACGCTTCGGCGATGCCGGCGGTGCACGCGGCGCGGCCCTGCTGGCGCGCCAACACACGAAGCGAGAACAATGAACCAGCCTGCCCACCTTTCCCCAGTCCTGCAAATCGTCCGGGCGCACCGCGCGGGAGAGGCGGTCGGCCTGTACAGCGTTTGCTGCAGCCACCCTACCGTGCTGCGCGCCGCCATGCAGGTGGCCAAAGAATACGGTACGCCGCTCCTGGTGGAGGCCACTTCCAACCAGGTGGACCAGTTTGGCGGCTACACCGGCATGACGCCGGCCGGGTTCCACGACTATGCGCACCGGCTGGCGCAGGAACAGGGCTTTCCGGCCGAACGCCTGGTGCTGGGGGGCGACCACCTCGGCCCCAACGCCTGGCAGTCGCAGGATGCCGCCACCGCGATGGCGCACGCCGAAGTGCTGATCGACGCTTATGTGTCGGCCGGCTTCCACAAGATTCACCTCGACTGCAGCATGCGCTGCGCCGACGACGCACCGGTACTGAGCGACGAAACCGTGGCGGCGCGCGCGGTGCGCCTGGCCGCCATCGCCGAACAGGCAGCTGCGCGCGCCGGCCTGCCGCCGCCGGTCTACGTGATCGGCACCGAGGTGCCGGTGCCGGGCGGCGAGGCTTCGCTGGAGCAGGCGCTTGCCGTCACCGCGCCAGCGGCTGCCGCGCGCACGCTGGAGGTGCACCGCCGCGCCTTCACTGAAGCCGGCCTGCACGGTGCATGGCAGCGCGTGATCGCCATGGTGGTGCAGCCGGGTGTCGATTTCGACCAGGCCAATGTGCAGCACTACAACGCGGCGGCGGCCGTGGAGTTGTCGGCCTTCGTGGCCGGCCAGCCTGGCCTGGTGTTCGAAGCCCATTCCACCGACTACCAGCGCGAGTCGGGCCTGCACGAAATGGTGCGCGACCACTACGCCATCCTCAAAGTCGGCCCAGCCGCGACGTTCGCCCTGCGCGAAGGCTTCCTGGCCCTATGCCTGATCGAAGAAGCCCTGCTCGGCAAGGCAAAAGCCTCGCGCCTGATGGAGGTGCTGGATGAAGTCATGCTGGCCAAGCCGAAACACTGGCAGAAGCACTACCTGGGCAGCGCCGAGGAGCAGCGCCTGATGCGCCGCTACGGCCTGTCCGACCGCTGCCGCTACTACTGGGGCGAGCCGCAAGTGGCCACCGCCGTCAGCCAGCTGTTCGCCAACCTGGCCGGCCGCCGCATCGCGCTGCCTTTGCTGAGCCAATACCTGCCGGAGCAATTCCTCGCCGTGCTGCAGGGCGAACTGGCCGCCGAGCCGCAAGCCCTGCTCGAACACAAGATCGGCCGCGTGCTGGCGCAGTATGCGCGCGCCTGCAGCGCCAACGCCGCGGCCAAGCACACGGCCCCCGCCTTCTGTTAAGCTCGACGTTTTTACACCCAGCGACAGAAGACATGCGAAATACCAGCCAACGCCGCGAAACCATCCTGCAGGCGATCGTACAACATGGTTCGGTCCAGGTAGCCGACCTGGTGGACAAGCTAGGCGTCTCCGCCGTCACCATCCGCAGCGACCTCAGTGTGCTCGAGTCCCAGGGCCTGGTACAGCGCAGCCACGGCGGCGCCCTGCTGGCGCGTACCCCCCCGACCGAGCACACCATTCGCCAGAAGGATTCCCTGAACCAGGCGCAGAAAGAGCAAATCGGCCTGCTGGCCGCACGCATGGTGCAGCCGGGCGACAACGTGATCATCGACTCCGGCACCACCACTATTTCGCTGGCGCGCCACCTGCGCGATGCCGGGGACGTCACGGTGCTGACCAATGGCCTGAACATCGCCTGGGAACTGGCCGATGCGCCGGGCGTGGACCTGATCCTGACCGGCGGCCGCCTGCGCAAGCAATCGCTGTCGCTGCAAGGCGCCCAGGCCGAAGCCTGCCTGTCGGCCTACAACTTCGACAAGCTGTTCCTCGGCGTCGACGGTTTCGACCTGCAGTTCGGCATCACCACCCACCATGAGGCGGAAGCTAACCTGAACCACAAGATGGTGGAGCGCGCCAAGAAAGTCATCGTGCTGACCGACGCTTCCAAGTTCGGCCGCGTGTCGCTGCACCGCATCGTGCAGCTGGACCGCGTGCACACCGTCATTACCGACGCCAGCATCAGCACCGAGTACCGCGAAGGGCTGGAGAAGCGCGGCATTGAAGTGATCATCGCGGAGTAAAGATGCTGCAAGGCCGTATCCTCACTCCCGATGGCTGGATCCATGGCAGCATCGCCTTCGACCAGCGCATTACCAGCATCACCGAAGGCCCTGCTGGTGAAGGCCTGACCATCATCCCCGGCTTCGTTGACCTGCACGTGCACGGCGCCTCCGGCGTCGACATCATGGAAGGCGGCGATGCCGGCGCCGTGGTGGCACGCAGCCACGCGCGCCACGGCACCACCGCGCTGCTCGGCACCACGCTGACCGCCAAAGAGGATTCGATCCGCCACGCCCTGCATGGCCTGGCCGGCGTCATCGCACAGCGCCCGCAGCACGGCGCGCGCATGCTGGGCGTACACCTGGAAGGCCCGTTCCTGAACCGCCGGCGGCTGGGCGCCCAGCCGCCGGACGTAGTGACCGGCAGCCGCGCGCTGGTGGAGAGCTACCACGCCATTGCACCGATCCGCGTGCTGACCATGGCGCCGGAAGTGACCGGCCACCTGGAACTGATTCCGCTGCTGAAGAACATGGGCATTCGCGTGCAGATCGGCCACAGCGCCGGCAGCTACGACGACGGCGTGGCTGCCATGCGCGCCGGCGCCGCCGGCTTCACCCACCTGTTCAACGGCATGACCGGCATGAGCCACAAGGAGCCGGGCATGGTGGACGTGGCCATGGCGCACGCCGAATACGCCGAAATCATCCCCGACCTGCTGCACGTGCACCCGGGCGCCATGCGCGCCGCGCTGCGCGCCATCCCGCGCCTGTATGGCGTGACCGACGCCACTTCCGCCACCGGCATGCCGGACGGCGAATATGCGCTCGGCACCCAGCGCGTGTTCAAGTGCATGGGCTGCGTGCGCCTGGCCACCGGTTCGCTGGCCGGCTCGGTGCTGACCATGGACCAGGCGCTGCGCAACTTCGTCAGCCTCGGCATGGAAGTGGCGGAAGCTTCTCAGCGCCTGTCGCTGTTCCCTGCCGACTACCTTGGCGAGCCGCAGCGCGGCCGCCTGGCGCCGGGGGCTTGGGCCGACATCGTCGTGCTGGACCAGTCTTTACACCCCGTGGCCGTCTTCGTTGAAGGCGAGGCCATTCCACTCTCATAAAAATATCAGGAGATCCAATGCAGGCCTTATCCATGCGCTATTTACTGTTTATCGCCGGGATGGGCGGCCTGCTTTACGGGATCGATGTCGGCATCATTGCCGGCGCCCTGCCTTACCTTGAGTCCACCGCCTCCGTCGCGTGGAAGCTGAGCGCGCAGCAACTGAGCTTCATCGTTGCCGCGGTGCTGCTTGGCTCCGTGCTGTCTTCGCTGTTTGCCGGTGCGATCGCCGACGCCATCGGCCGCCGCTGGGCGATGGTGCTGGCCGGCGCCCTGTTCACCATCAGCATTCCCCTGATCGCGCTGTCGGACGGCTACACCCCGCTGTTGCTGGGACGCCTGCTGCAAGGCATCAGCGGCGGCTTGATCGGCGTGGTGGTGCCGCTGTATTTGGCCGAGTGCCTGCGCG